>JAFAHH010000308.1 GCA_019237355.1 Acetobacteraceae bacterium
AAGCTGTTGGCTTGTGGGGCGAAGCTCAATGATGATGGATCGGATGCTGGGGGCGGCCTCTATATTATCGACGCCGAGAGCCGCGGAGAGGCCGAGGCATTCATTAGCGCGGACCCATTCTCGCGCGTGGGGCTGTTCGAGCGCGTATCCATTACGCGCTGGCGCCGGGCCTATCTCGATGGACGAACTTACATTTCCAAGTCCTAGAGCGACCGGCGTCGCAATGTTGCGGAGGCGTCACCCCGGAAATTCCCGAGTGGCCAGATAGGACCCGGTTACGGACCGTCCCGCTTCACGAAAAGTTGCGTTGTATTGACGCAATTGTCTCTTTGGGCGTACTGTCAAGCTGCCTGAAGGCCTCAAGGCCCTCAGTGGAAAAGCTTGACACCCGACAAAAAAGCGTAGGAGGAGGCCCCAAGTGAACCTTTCGCGGTGCGTCGGTGCGGAGTTCGTCGGTACTTTCTGGCTGACTTTCGGAGGTTGCGGGAGCGCCGTGCTGGCGGCCGCCTACCCCTCGCTCGGCATCGGCTTCCTGGGCGTAGCATTTGCTTTCGGACTCACTGTGCTGACGATGGCTTACGCGGTCGGCCACATCTCAGGCGGACATTTCAACCCAGCCGTTACGATCGGGCTTTGGGCTTGCGGGCGGACCAAAACTGGATTGGTTATTCCATATATTGCGGCGCAGGTGGTCGGAGCGATATTGCGGCGCAGGTGGTCGGAGCGATCGTAGCTGCGGCGCTGCTCTATTTGATCGCGTCCGGCAAAGCTGGATGGGTGCCGGAGCGATTCGCGTCGAACGGGTACGGTGCGCTGAGCCCCGGCGGCTACGACCTTACTTCGTGTTTCATCACGGAGTTGGTCCTGACGTTCTTATTCCTCGTCATCATTATCGGCTGCACCTCGAAGGGCGCGGCGGTTGGGTTTGCCGGCATACCGATCGGCCTTGCCCTCACGCTGATCCACCTCGTATCGATCCCGGTAACGAACACTTCGGTCAACCCGGCCCGCAGCACCGGCCCGGCATTGTTTGCCGGCGGCCCCTATATCGGGCAGCTCTGGATGTTCTGGGTGGCACCCATTCTCGGCGCTGCAGCCGCTGGCTTGTTCACCCGGTGGCTTTATGAAGAGGGCTGGATCACCGAGCGCGTCCTCGTCGTGGAGAAAAAGGAGCAACCGCTATAACCATGCTTCGAATTGCCGGGATCACAGCCTTGGCAGCCGCCGCCATGCTGGCGGCCAAGGCTGAAGCAGCCGATTACAGCTTCACAACCTTTAGCGTGCCTGGAACTCTCGCGACTCAGGCGATTGGCCTCAACGCCGGCGGGCAAATCGTGGGCTATTTCGCGACTGCCTTTGCGAGCCCTCCATTTCTTATAAGCGGGAGCACTCAAGGTTTTCTCTACAATGCTGGGGCGTTCAGTGCCATCAATGTTCCGAATGCCAGCCTGACCGAGGCCCTTGGTATTAACGACTCCGGTCAGATCGTTGGCATTTACAACGATCCGAGCGCATTGGGCTTTCGCCAGCACGGCTTTCTCGATAATGCTGGAGTGTTCAGTGCCGTCGATGTTCCGAATGCCAGCCAGACCTTCGCCGGTGGCATAAATGACTCCGGGCAAATCGTTGGGAGCTATGTTGATACCAATGGTGCTCACGGCTTTCTCGATAATGCCGGCGTTTTCAGAACTATCGACGTGCCGGGAGCGAGCGGGACTATAGCCTTTGGCATTAACAACCGTGGCCAGGTCGTTGGCGTTTATCGCGACGGCAGCCAGCATGATCACGGTTTCGTTGATGGCAACGGGGTATTCAACGTGATTGATGTGCCGGGAGCGGATAATACCGATGCCTACGGCATAAACGACGCCGGGCAGATCGTTGGGAGCTATGCTGGGGCCAACGGCTCGCACTCCTTTGTCGATAGTGCGGGTATTTTCAGCACTATCGACGTGCCAGGAATGAACGCCACCTCCGCCTTCGGCATTAACAGTGCCGGGCAGATAAGCGGAACATACGCGCCGGGCAGCGGCACCCTGGGAAGTCCGGCCGGCTTCGAAGCCGACGGAGGTCGCGGGTTCTTGGCTACCCCAGCCGGAATACTCGAGCCCACTTCGTTCGCTTTGATCGGTTCTGGCCTGCTCGGGCTCGGGCTGGTGCGTTTTAAGCGCGGGTGAGAAAAGGATTCGCAAAGATCCTTTGCTCTAAGCCAGGCCACGGTATCAGGCGGCCGGCGGGCATACCGTCCGGGCGCGTAACCGCTCGGGAGGCGAACTTCCCCGCAATCGGCCAACACAGCACTTTCAAGCACGGCCACGGACAGCCATATTGTGATTGGCCTAGCTTCCGCTGGCCAGTTGAAAAGGACAGCAGACAATGTCTGAAATCGTTCTACATCCGTACGTGGACCACGGCATCAAGCGTCGCACGGGTGACTTCAAGGGCGGCACGCTAGTATGCCGTTGCAGAACGGATCCGGTAAAAGTTTCGGTGTCCGCTCCCATCCTTCATAACCATCTGTGCGGTTGCACCAAATGCTGGAAGCCGGAGGGTGCGGTCTTCGCAATGGTTGCGGTTGTGCCGAGAGATGCAGTAAAAGTCGTGGATCACGAGGAAAAGCTCGCTGCCATCGACCCGTCGGCCGTCATTCAGCGCTATGCATGCCGCGAATGCGGGGCGCACATGTATGGAAGGATCGAGAACAAGGCACACCCGTTCTACGGGCTCGACTTTATCCATCCGGAGCTATTTACCGAGCGTGGCTGGCCGCCGCCTGAATTCGCTGCGTTCGTTTCCTCCGTCGTCGAGTCGGGGGTGCCTCCCGAGCGCATGGCCGGGATCAGGCGCCGTATCAAGGAACTGGGCCTCGAACCGTACGATTGTCTTTCGCCTCCGCTGATGGATGCCATCGCCACCCATCTCGCCAAAGCATCAGGAAAGCTGGCGGCGGACTGAAGTTGACGAGCCTCGACGGGCTTCGATCCACGCGAACCTGTGCCTCCGGACCAAAGTGTTTAGAGCACGATCGCTTGAGGCGGAAACGCCCGGAAAGCGTGAATCGTGCTCTCAAACAGACTCGCTAGAGCATGTTTGTTTCCGCGTTAAACAAACATGCTCTAGGCTCTTGAATTTTTTTGAGAGCGCGATTCGGGGCTTTCCGCCCCCCTGGATCGCCGTAAGGCGTTCCGGAGCAAGCGAACGCGTCCTAACTCCCCGGCAACGGTGGAACCCCGAAAAGCCAGGGATGCAGGAAGAGGAGCGCGATCCAGAGCACCGCTCCGGCAATCGGCACCGTCAGCCCAATCTCCTCCAGCACCAGACGGTTGCGGCCCTCGGCAATGGCCCGGCCGGGTGCGATTGAGGTAGCTGCCGCGAGCCGCTCCCATGCCGCCGGACTCCGCGCGGCCAGCTTGCGGTCGATCGAAGGCATGCCGGCCAGCGCGGTTACCAGAAAAGCTCCAAAGAACAGCCAAGAGGCAAGGTCTCCATTGCCGACTACATGCACGAAACCCCAGATGGCGGCCGCCCACAGCATTGGATGGCGGGTGATGCGGAACACGCCCCGTGGTTCGTCCGTTGTTCCTTGGCCGCCAACGGCGGTCGGATTGCGGCGAGCGATCGAGCCTACGAGAAGGATGAAGGCCGGAAGCATTAAGAGCACGAGGACCCAACCGATCCAAACAGGCGTGACCCAAACGAGGATCAAAGGGGCCCCGCGGTAAGCGAGGATCAGCAAAATGAGCGCAATCGTGGTCAGTAAGGAAAAGATCGCCCGGAAACTACGCTCGCCCACACGTAATACGAGAGTATCCCGCACGCTTGTACCGGATACGCCGATATGCAGCCCAAGCCAGAGCAATACCATCAAGACCAGGAAAGCCATGCCGGACCTCTTCGGGGTTTTATGCTCGAGAGCACCATGGGAGAGCCTTAGATGACACTACCCGAATTTGACGAAAAGACCCGGACAGAAATCGAAGCGGCGACCTACCGGAGGTTGATCGAGCATCTGCGCGAGCGCAGCGACGTGCAAAACATCGACCTGATGAATCTGGCTGGTTTCTGTCGGAACTGCCTATCGCGCTGGTATCGCGAAGCCGCCGAACAACACGGGATCACGGTGTCAGACCCGGAGGCAAGGGAGATCGTCTACGGCATGCCATACCACGAATGGCAGGAGAAATTCCAGAACCCCGCGACCGAAGAGCAAAGGGCCGCCTTTGCCAAAGCACATTCGAGCCATTGACCGGACTCCCGCCAGGCTTGTATCCCCGCGCCCCTTGGATCGCGGGAGATCACGATGGCGCTGGATTCGGCTGCAAAAGGCGAGGAGGCCAGAGTTGGCGGGATCGCGGTTGAGCGGCTCCGAAGCTTGGTTGAGAGGATCGAGCGGCTGGAAGAGGAACGCCGGGCGCTAGCGGGCGACATCCGGGACATTTACGCCGAAGCTAAGTCGGCCGGTTTCGACGTGAAGGTTATGCGCCAGCTTATCCGCCTCCGGAGGCAGCAGCCGGCCGACGTCGAGGAGCAGGAGGGCCTGCTCGATGTGTACCGCCGGGCGCTTGGGATGTGACGCCCTCCTAGGCTATATCGGCGCCCAAAGGGCGCGGGCGGCGCAATGGTGGGTGCGACAGGGATTGAACCTGTGACCCCCGCCGTGTGAAGGCGGTGCTCTCCCGCTGAGCTACGCACCCGGCAACTACCGTGTACATCGCTGGCGCGAAGAAGTGCAACCCCTCCCACTGGGGTTGTGGGACGGTTCGGTCACCTTTGATAGAGAAGAAGTGCGTCCCAAACTGCTGTTGCGCCGACACGCCTTCTAGAGCGGGATGACTTTAGATAAAGTCATCCCGCTCCAGGAACTTTGGTCTTCAGAGCGCGATTCAGGCTTTCCGGCGATCCCGCCTGAAGCCATCGCGCTCTAACTTGCAGGGCCCACACGGATGTCTTTCAAGGCCGTGTTTCTTATCGCCTTCGTACTCGTATGGCCTGTTCTCCCCGCCCGGGCTGACACGGAGTTCCATGTGAGCTACGCGGCTTATTCGCACTTCTTTCATATCATGAATCTTGACGCGAGCTTCGCGCTAAGCCCAGCCCGATACCACCTGCAAATCAACTACCACACCACCGGATTCATCGGTGCTCTTTTTCAGGGCCACCAGCAGACAAGCGTTGATGGTGTTTGGGTGAGTAATCGCCCGCAGCCGCTATGGTTCGCGGACGCCGGTTACTGGCGCGGCCAGTGGCGTCGCGTTCTGATTGATTACGATCGAGGCCAGCCCATTGTCCGCACCCTTGCGCCCGAGAATGATACGGAGCGCGATCCAATCCCACCGCAGATGGTGCGTAACACCGTTGATACGCTGAGCCCCATGCTGCTCCTCATGCGCCGGGTCGCCGAGACCGGGCGCTGCGAAACCTCGGCACAGACATTCGACGCCCGCCGAGTGGCCGAAATCACCGCGCGTACCGTCGGCATGGAGAACCTTGAGCCGACCCGGCGATCCACCTTCAGCGGTCCCGCCCTCCGGTGCGATTTCGAAGGCCGCCAGGTTGCTGGGTTCGTGCGCGACGTCGACCGGAATGAACTCATGCGCCCTCAGCGCGGCTCGGCCTGGTTCGCTAATTTAATTCACGGCGCGCCGCCCGTCCCTGTAAGGATAAGCTTCGAGACACGGTGGTTCGGGGAAGCAACGATGTATATCGCGGCCGAGGGACCGGGCTTTGCAGGACCCCGAAGGTGACGCTGCACCTACACCGTCGCGACGGGCGTGACCGGTGACCCCACTGCCCCAGGGAGCCGCAAAGGCGGCGCGGTGAGCAGGAACCGGCTTCGGCCATTGCCGCGCAGCCAGTCCGCAAGTTCGGTTAAGTACCACATTTCGCCGAGATAGACCCCAAGCCGGAACAAACAATGCGCATGGAGCGGCAGGGTCGCGCAATAATCATCGAGGCAGGGTTTTGGCGGCGTCAGCTCCACTCCGTAATTATCTGCAATGAGCGCAACAGCGCCGCTATCCGTAATCCATTGATGCAGCTTCGGGTCGCGTCCATCGAGAGCGCACGTGTTCTTATGCAAAATTTCCGGATCGGGTTGCTTGTTCATCTCCAGTAACAATTGCGCAAAGCCGGTGCGGAGACAAACCAAGTCCCCAGGCTCAACGACCACCCCATCCCGTTCCATCACAGCCATCAGATCGTCATAGCCGATCGCGCGGCCCGTACGCCCGTAATGCGCCTCGAGGTCGATCATCACGCCGCGGCCCTGGACGCAGGCGGCCGCCATGTTTTCCACCCCCAAGCGGCGCGCCCCCGGCGAGCCCTCGCATGGCTTAGTGGGATTGCCCTTTTCGTCATAGAATACTGGGCCAATCACATCCTGTCCGGCCCGGAACCCGTTATAGTACACATCTTCCGGCTTGCCATCGCCATCAACATCGAACATCTGCCCCACATGAGCAAGGCTATCCCACTGGGTCGAATATTGCAGCGTCATGATGACGTAATCATCGCAAACGACATCAAGCGCCGTCGGGTCATCGCAACGTAGGGGGTAGTTCATGTTCGGTTTGCCGTTGCGGATGGTCGGGCGAAGCTCTGGCGGCTTGCGGCGGGGGTTCAGAACGGCGCCGCCCGGGTAATCGAGCGGCAGGCTTAGGCAGAAGGTCCTGCCCTGCTTCACTTCGGCCATGGCTTGCAGCACTTTCTCGGGAGTGAGCAGGTTTAGTCGCCCGCGCTCATCATCGGGACCAAAATCACCCCAGGTCGACCCCTCCGGCCGTCGTTTCCACCGCGCCGTCGCCATCCTTCCCTCCCTCGCCAAGCCCTCTACTCGATTAGGGAGAGGATAGAGATTACCCCCGAAGCTGTCAGCCGCCGGGCGTGACTCTCATTGCTGCCCCGGTGAGCTTTCTTGCAGGAGTTGCTTGTCCAGTTGGTCGACCTCTTTGTTCAACCGCTGTTGATCCTGCGGGGCCACGCCCGCTTTACGCTCCCGGCTAGACACCTCGCCTTGCGTTGGCTGATGCGCCCGCCAATCCCAAATATTGGCGTTCTCTCGGGGCACCCCCGCCTTCGGGCCGGAAGCTGCGGGAGGGTTTGGCTGTGACCGGGCTGGCCAGGCCGCGCTCATGAAGCCCAATAGAGTTCCCAAAAGCACGAGGGCCGGTCCATGCTTTTTCCGCATAGCGATGCCTCCCTGTCCTGGTTGCCCTCGCTTAAATGGGGCTATTGCCCCAACCTGCCAAGGTTAGCAGCGGTGCGGTAAGGGATGGAACTCCGTCATGGTCCCGTGCATGACGAAGTCGCCGAAATCCATGTGCAGGTCATCCGCAACGCCATTCGTCCAATATCGCATTGCGACCTGATAATCCGGAGTGTCCTTGTCTTGTTCAAAGAACGAAATATGCACCCGGGTGCTTGGCAGCGGCGAGAGAGCAGGGAATTTCGATGATTCCGGCTCAGTCCAGCGCTCGATTACCACGAAACTCTGTTCTACGCCGTTCTCCGAGGTACCGTCGAAGAGCGGGACGGCCAAAAACTTCTTACCTGCCCGCGCGGCCTCGATCAGAGCGGCCGTATGTACCATGGGGAACAGCGTCCCGGGCGGCAGCTTCTTCACCGCGTCACCAGGAGTTCGGTAATGTGCCTCGCCGGGTCCGCCGAATCGGTCGAGCTTCGCCTCCCCTTCGGTTTCGCTTGTAACGGCTTGCTCGGTAACCTGCTTCATGCGAAAGCGCATTGCGAGCCCATTTTTGGTTTCGAACGTCGTGTAATCGGATGTCATCTGGATATCCTGGCCGTCGCGGTTGGTTATCATCATTTCCAGCTTCTGATGCGTGGCCCAGCTATCGCAGGCGTCGATCACCTCGTAATCCATTGTTCCCGATCCCGCCTGAACGTCGCCGCCGTGTACGGATTCCAGCGCGAGCCGGTAATGTGCGCGGTGCGCAGCGAGCTCGGCGGCGCCTGGCGGCAGTTCGGCTGACAGTGCCATTGGGGCGAGCAGCGGGGCGATTGTTAAGACCGCCAAGGCGGCAGAGCGGATCATGTCATCGTCTCCCGAGCGGGGCCCGTGAGCATACGGCTCCCCGCGAGGTCGTGCTACGGCTTTCGCCTATAGTGCGATCGCTTGCGGCGGAATTGGGTCAGGCAGCGGCCCCGAAGATCGCGCGCTCAGCGTTTGATTGGCCGGCTGGGCAGGTCAAGCCGGATTGAAAGCTCTTTCAAGCGCGCTTGCGGAACCGGGGCGGGTGCGCCCATCATTAGATCTTCCCCCTGCTGGTTGAGTGGAAACAGGATAACCTCCCGGATATTCGGCTCCTCGGCGAGCAGCATGACGATCCGGTCGATACCCGGCGCCGATCCCCCATGCGGCGGCGCGCCATAACGAAAGGCGTTCAGCATTCCCCCGAAGCGTGCCTCTACCTCCGCAGCAGTGTAGCCTGCGATTTCAAAGGCGCGGATCATGATGTCGGGACGGTGATTGCGGATGGCACCCGAGGAAAGCTCCACGCCATTACAGACGATATCATACTGGAACGCCTTGATCGTCAGCGGGTCCTGAGTGTTGAGCGATTCAAGCCCTCCCTGGGGCATGCTAAAAGGATTATGGCTGAAATCGATCTGGCCGGTCTCCTCGTTCCGTTCATACATTGGGAAGTCGGTAATCCAGCAAAACCGGAATGCGCGCTGTTCGATGAGGTCCAGTTCCTGCCCGAGCCGCGCCCGCACATTGCCCGCGAATTTGACCGTGTCTTCCCCCTTTCCAGCGGCAAAGAA
>JAFAHH010000311.1 GCA_019237355.1 Acetobacteraceae bacterium
TCAGCGCCGCGTCAATCTTCCGTCGTGTTCGCTTTGCCATGTTCCGCTCCGTCTATCGCGGAGCGGCCAGACCTCCAATTAAGCCGCCGGTTCTAGATTCGGGGTCCACTTCAAACATCCAGGCGGGAAGTTCCAGACAGCGACCCGAACGGTCGTCGGTCAAAGAGCAGCGCAGGACGCCCTCGCCACCCTTCCTGGTTGCCTCACGGATGCGAACAATCCGCCCGAACCACGGGTGCCAGGGATACACGACTTCCCGTTCCTCGGTCCCGTGGGCGTTCTGCCGTCTCGTTCTACAACAGCGGCCGCCCACACTCGCAGCACAGCGGCCGGACGCCGGATCAGGCTTGGTTCGCGGGTCTGTCGCCGGGGGCGCTGGCGGCATGAAAAGGCCGCCCGCTGGTGGGGTGCGCGGGCCGAGCCGTAGGCCGGCCCGCGCACCCCACCAGCGGGCATTCATGGAGAGACGAGCAACAGCGGGGCGATCTACTTATAGAAGCCGAAACAATGTCCCATGGGACCGGACCACTTCTCTACCCACACTTTTGCCCCTCTTACAACCGATTGTCTCAACCCTCTAATTCTTCAGGAACCCCCTCAACCCTTATCCATAGTTCGGGTGGATGAGGCTGTTCACTCGCGCCAGGTTGCGGTACTTGAGCGCGGCGGAAAGCAGAAGAGCTAAAAGTAGGAAAAGCACAGCGGCCACCAAGCTGGCGCAGCCGACGCCAACGCGGTGAAGCGGTTCCAGGCAGGCAACCGCCAGCAGGACAGCGGCCGCAACAACGAGCGGCTTGTACTCCCGCGACCGAACGCCCAGCCAAATGTAATAATCTACAAAAGTCAGCTCAGAGTTCCGCGCGTCCGCGCGCATCTTTTCAAAGATCTCATTCCGGACAAGCCTGTCGTCCTCAGAGGACTCCTGGTCGTTGGGCGGCGCTGTTTGTGGGTCGGCCAAAATTTCCACCCCCGACCTTGAAAACTGGTCGGCCAGGCTCCCCACACACCAGGAGAAGAACACTTGGACGAGCGCCAGGTGGTCAGCCTCGATTTCAGATTCGAGCCTCACGCCCCTGAGGCTTGAACGAACGACCGCGCCCGTCACAAAAACCCACAGCACATAGGCGTGCCACGAACCTGGGCTGGCAAAAAGAAACAGGGGCGTGACAGCGGAGGCCACGTGCCAAACGACGGCGCAGCCCGCGCCTCTCGCCAGGTAACCTTTCTTCCCTATCCGGCCCAGCTCGCGCAGGAGGTGAAACAAGGAGATCGGGCTAGATCTGTCCGGCTCGAATGGGACAACTATGAGTGACTTTTGCGGGCTATACTGAAAGGTAGTATACTTTCCATAGTCTTTCGCGTGCAGTATCGTGTAGTCCGGCGACATGACCCGATGGTCTCTCACGATGTTGGCTGCAAGCCCGCTTGGGAAATAGTCCCTCAACCCATACGCCTTCAGCGGCACCCGCCCTTCGACGGCCTTGTGGAAGCCGCCAAGCGCCGCCGAGTCTCCAAGAAGCAGACCAATCTCTCTCCCGGAGAATGTGATCACACAGGTGGAGAGGACAATGACAAAGGCTTCCAGCGCGTCACAAAAATGTACAATGCCGGCCGACAGCAGTATCAAAGCAGGACAACCGGCCCCAAATCGGCCCAGGGCTATGAGAAAATCCCCACCCGGGAAAACCCGCGGAACGACCCTCTCCCTGGCGCTGAGCCTTTGCAAGGCCCGCAACAAGGTGTCACGGACGGGCTTAGGCTCACGCCCGACGGGCTCGGCGCGCGCCCGTGGCCCAAGGCTGGCCTCCTGGTCCGAACGCTCATTCCGCATTTGGACGCTGGGTGACGCGTGCTGGCGGGACATTGTGATCGGCATGGATCAGTCGACGTTTCTGGCAGGCCATCTACAGTGTGCCCCTGAGCGCTTTTCACCCTCTGGAAGCGGCTGGCCGGTTTACTATGCCAGCCGCTTGCGCTCCCGCCTCTCCGGGGGCTCGGGAGCCCCCGGAGGACGGCTTGCGATTTGCTCCGACGGGCGCACGATTCGCAAGGACCAGGGGCGTGGGCCAGGCGCGTGATCCAGCTCGCCACTCTGGAACCCCTCAAGAGCCACGATCGTTTGTACGGCGCCGGTGCGGCCCCAGGCGGAGCAACGGGTTAGGCCGCGCGCAAACCGGTTGCCAAACAGCACTCAAAAGCAACAGCATAACGCAACGGAACCGGTCCTGGTCGGCTACGCCCGCGTGTCCCGGGCCGAGGGCCAGGATCTCACCCCCCCAGGTCAGCGCCCTGGAGGCGGCGGGCTGTTGACGCATCCATGAGGAACGCGCCTCCGGTGGCCGCTGGGACCGTCCGGAGCTGGCCCGCGTGCTCGGCCGGCTGGCGGCGGGCGATGTGCTCGTCGTCTGGAAACTCGACCGCCTGTCGCGGTCTCTGAAGAATCTTCTGCTGATCCTGGAGCGGATCGGCGCGGCCGGTGCGGGCTTCCGTTCACTGACGGAGGCCATTGATACAACCGTGCCCGCTGGGCGGATGATGATGCAGATGCTCGGCGCCTTCGCGGAATACGAGCGCGAAATGGTAAAGGAGCGCACCCAGGCCGGACTCAAAGCGGCCCGCGCACAAGGACGCCATGGCGGGCGGCGGCCGAAGTTCACCCAGGCGCAGCGCGCGGAAATCCTCAGCATGCTCGCGGCCGGACGGCCAGCTGCGGAAGTC
>JAFAHH010000326.1 GCA_019237355.1 Acetobacteraceae bacterium
AGCTGCAGTTTTGCTACGAGGCTGGGCCTTGCGGGTATGGCGTCTACCGGCACCTGCTGACGCTCGGACATTGCTGCCTTGTGGCGGCGCCATCGCTGATCCCGCGCCGCTGCGGCGACCGGGTGAAGACCGATCGCCGGGCGGAGCGGGCTCAAGGTTCCAGCGGCGTAGCCGTTGGAATAGCCAGCGGAGGGTGCGGTGAGCCTGGCGCAGCTGCACCGGGCGGGTGAATTGACCGCGGTGTGGGTTCCCCTGGCTTGACCTCGGTTGCCGTCGCGAATTGTGTGGAAATTCCGTGTGGCGGCACCTCCAATGCAACGAAATATCCGGTTACTCTGTAGGGCCAGTGAGTCAGGAGCGAGGGACTGCCAGCCGGACTTAGCATCCACGTGATTGCATCATCGGGAATGACCTATGTGGGTGTAGACACTCGCTCAATTCGAGTTCTTTCGGGTTCTCGACACCCTGCCCGATTATTATCTGGCCGGAACCTTCCTCTACTGGTGGTGCGGGGCCTTCGGGACGCACGGTAAAGTTTAGTCTAGATGCTTTGCGGTCGTCAGACCCACCCGCGCTTCGATGCTATCCCAAATATCGCGCTCGAGCTGAACGCCCTCAAACCGAGCGATCTCCTGGAGCCCGGTCGGTGAGGTTACGTTGATCTCGGTAAGCCAATCGCCAATGATGTCGATCCCAACAAAAATGAGCCCTTGCTCCCGCAACGTAGGGCCGATGCGGGCACAAATCTCGACATCGCGCGCCGTCAGCGCCGTGGCCTCTGCCCGCCCCCCGACATGCAGATTAGACCGTGCTTCGCCCACGGCGGGAACCCGGTTGATGGCTCCCTTGGGCTCGCCATCGACCAGGATCACACGCTTATCGCCCCGCCTAACCGCCGGCTCGTAGCGCTGAAACATCAACGGCTCTCGAGACCGAAAGAAATGCAGCTCAAGCAAGGCCGCCAGGTTTTCGTCATCCGGCTTGATCCGGAACACTCCGGCGCCGCCATTGCCGAAAAGCGGCTTCACGACGATATCTTGGTGCTCCTCCCGAAAGCTACGAATCGCTTCCAAATCCCACGTGATCATGGTGGGTGGCATTAGCTCTGGAAATTTTGTCACCAGAATCTTTTCGGGTGCATTCCGTACGTTCGCTGGATCGTTAACCACCAAAGTGCGCGGATGGATGTGTTCCAGCATATGGGTGGCGCTGATATAGGCCATATCAAACGGCGGATCCTGGCGCATTAGCACGACATCCATAGCGCCAAGATCGAGCAGCGCCGGCTCGCCCATCGTGAAATGGTCACCGTGGCATCGCCGCACCGTGACCGGGCGGGCGCGGGCAAGGACACGTTCTTCCCGTCGCCTTCCCTGGGTGAGCTTGCCCTCGCGCAAGGTGAGGTGACGTACCTCGTAATGCCACAGCCGATGGCCGCGCGCTTGCGCCTCGAGCATCAGCGCAAAAGTACTATCAGCATCGATGTTGATGGATTGCATCGGGTCCATTTGGACCGCGACGCTCAAGCTGCGCGGCACGGTTTTCTTCCTAGCGATTTAGGCCAGGTCCACCGCATGGCGCTTCAAATCAGCCAAGCTGCAGAAGCGAACGGCGCTGGCCTCGGTGGCGCGCAATACAACCGGGGGTGCTTGGCCGGCCACCAGTGCCTCCTGCCAGCGCGGGGCGCAAACGCACCAGCGGTCGCCGGGCTTCAGACCGGGGAAGCCGAACTCCGGGCGAGGCGTGGAGAGATCGTTGCCCTGCGATTTGGAGAAGGCAAGAAATTCCGCGCTCATCACCGCGCAGACCGTATGACTTCCTAAGTCCTCCGGACCGGTTTCGCAGCACCCCGTTCGCAAAAATCCGGTGCGGGGAGTGAGCGAACAGGTCTCGAGAGGACCTCCTAAGACGTTCTTGGATAGCCGACGCCGGCGACCGCCTGTTGTGTCGAATGGCATAGGGCAGCTCTATTCGATTAACACCCAACGGAAACCATAGGCCACCGCCGCGACAGCAGTGACGCTCGCGGCGTATAGCCCGACGAACCACCAAATGCGGCGCCCATTTGCCTCGTGCGATCAGTGGTAATGGACACCGGGATGCACCTTACCGCGGAATACCCAGTAGGAATAGGCAGTATAACTCAGAATGATCGGGATCAGGATGGCGGCCCCGATCAGTAGGAAGATCTGGCTCTCAAAGGGAGCCGCAGCATCCCAAATTGTTATCGAAGGCGGCACCATAAGCGGAAACAGGGAGATGCCCAGCCCCGCGTAGCACAACACGAACCACGCCTGGGCGCATAGAAACGGCGAGGCCTCTTCCCTCCGCCGTAGCCCGTTCCAGAAACGCAAGGCGACGAGGGCCACAAGAATCGGGACCGGGCTCGTGATCAGGATGTTGGGCCAGCTAAACCATCGATCCGTGAACCGCGGGTTCAGCATGGGTGTCCAGAGGCTAACGATCACGATCAGCGCAAGCAGGATCACGCCGAGATAGCCCGCATACCGGCGGCAGCGCCGCTGCAGCCGGCCCTCCGTGCGCCAAATCAGCCAGGTTGCGCCCTGTAAGGCGTAGCCGAATACAAGGGCGATGCCGCAGAGGATCGTGAATGCCGTGAGCCAGTCGAACCAGCCGCCCGCATAATGCCGGTTCTCCACCCTAACCCCCTGAAGCAGCCCGCCGAGAGCCAGGCCTTGGCAGAGGGCAGCCAGAATCGAACCCGAGCAGAATGCGAAGTCCCACCAGTATCGGCCGCGCCGCGTTATGGCCCGGAAGCGGAATTCGAAAGCAACTCCCCGAAATATTAGGGCGAGCAACATGCCAATGATGGTGGGATAGAGCGCCGGCATGACCACCGCGTAGGCGAGGGGAAAGACGGCGAACAGCCCCCCGCCGCCCAGGACGAGCCAGGTTTCGTTGCCGTCCCAAACCGGGGCGATCGAGTTGACCATGACATCCCGGTCCTCATCGCGATCCTCGGCCACGAAAAGAATGCCAATGCCGAGATCGAACCCGTCGAGAAGCACATAGGCCAGAACGGCAAAAGCAATCAGGGCAGCCCATATCAGTGGCAGAATCATTGCCTTACTCCGCGGGCCGGGGTTCTGTCGGATGCCTAGGATCAGGGTGCAAGGAGGGTAATGGCGTGAGTCCGGCGCTCCGCACCGGTACGCCCTGTGGCGGCCCTCCTTCGCCCACGATGGGCATGTGGCGCATCAGGCGCAGCAGGAAGAAGAAGCCGGCCCCGAATACGATGAAATAGACTATGGCAAACGCTACAAGCGAGGTCGCTACGCCCGGCAAGCCAATCGGCGATACGCTTTCCTCCGTGCGCAACATGCCATAGACCGTGTAAGGCTGTCGGCCGACCTCGGTCACAACCCAGCCGGAAAGCAAGGCCATGAACCCGGCCGGCCCCATAATCACCATACATCGTAAAAGCCAGTTTGAATAATAGAGCCGCCCTCGGTAGCGCTTCCAAAGTCCCGCAATCCCGATCGCCGCCATCAAGACGCCGAGCAGAACCATAACGCGGAAGGCCACGAAGATGGGGGGCGACGGCGGGCGCTGGTCACGCGGAAAATCAGCCAGGCCCTTGATTTCGCCGTTCCAAGTATGGGTCAGGATGAGTGCCCCGAGGTGAGGAATTGAAACCTCGAAGTCGGTCTTTTCGGTTCCCATGTTGGGCCAGCCGAGGAGGATAAGGCGCTGGCCGGGCTCGGCATGCCAATCGCCCTCAAGCGCGGCGACCTTGGCCGGCTGGTGTTCGAGGGTGTTCAGACCGTGGAAATCGCCGGCCAGGATCTGGATAGGCGCCACGAACGCGGCCATCCACATGGCCATGGAAAACATGGTCCTAGCCGCTTGGTTCTGGCGATCCCGCAGCAAGTGGTAGGCTCCGACGGCGCCGACTAGGAAGGCTACGCTTAGAAAAGCGGCGATAACCATGTGAACCCATCGGAACGGGAACGATGGGTTGAAGATTATATGCAACCAACTATCGGGCAGAAATCGCCCGTCTAGCGATGTCTTGTAGCCGGTCGGGGTCTGCATCCAGGAATTGGCCGATAGAATCCAGAACGCACTGATCAATGTCCCGATCGCCACGAAGCAGGTCGCGGCAAAATGTAGGTAAGGCCCGACCCTATGCCGGCCGAACAGCATGATGCCTAGGAAGCCTGCTTCGAGGAAGAATGCCGTAAGCACTTCGTAGCCCATCAGCGGCCCTACGATTGGGCCTGCTTTATCAGCAAAGGCACCCCAGTTCGTGCCGAATTGGTAGGACATGACCAGGCCCGAGACGACGCCCATGGCAAACCCAACAGCGAAGATTTTGAGCCAGTACTGGAACACGTCCATGTAAACCTGGCGCCCGGTGAGCAACCACAGCCCTTCCAGCACCATCAAGTAATTGGCCAAGCCGATCGAGAAGGCGGGCAGGATGATGTGAAATCCGATCGTGAACGCGAACTGGGCGCGGGCGAGTAGAATGGCCGTTGAGCCGATGTCCATGGACGGTCCTCGCGGCGGCAGTCGCGGAATGAAATGCCAAGAATAAGGGGACTGGGCTAGAAGAGACAACCGAAGATTCAATTCACCCAGGACGACATATGATGGACGATTCGATTCGTTTAGAACGCCAAAGGGGCGATCGTGCCTTGCGCGCGATGGTTGCTATCGTGACTACAATCCTAACGGTTGCCGCCTTAGGCATCACGCAATCAGTTTTCGCGCCACTGAGCTTCGCGCTGTTCATCATTGCGATCGTCTGGCCCCTGCAGTCAAGGTTGCAGGCGTGGATGCCAAAGCTAGTGGCTCTGACCTTGACGATGCTAACGACCGTCGCCGTCATTCTTGGATTCGCCTGGGTAGTCACTTGGGGGTTCGCCAGGGTCGCCCACTACGTTGTGGGTGAGGTCCCACGGTTGCAGATCGTCTATAATCAATGGGACGAGTGGCTTGAAGGGCACGGGATTGCCGTCGCGAGCCTCTGGGTTGAACACTTCAATATGGGATGGCTGCTACGGGTGTTTCATCGGATCACCATTATGGCCAATGGTGCCCTGAGCTTTGCGCTCATCGTGGTGATTTATGTTATCCTAGGCCTTCTGGAAATCGATGATGCCGTGCGTAGGCTCCGCAGCATGAGGACACGGAAACTCGGAATCGTGTTGCTAGCGGGTGGCGCTAGGACCGCGATCAAATTCCGCAGATACATGCTCGTCCGCTCCGTTATGAGTGTGGTGACGGGTATCTTTGTCTGGGGCTTGATCTGGCTTTTTGGCGTTCCACTCGCTGTGGAATGGGGCGTGATCGCGTTCGCACTGAATTATGTACCCTTTATTGGCCCGCTGGTCGCAACCGTGCTGCCGTCGCTTTTCGCTGCGGCACAGCTGGCAGTTTGGCAGGATGCGATCCTCATCTTCGGATGCCTGAACTTCATCCAATTCTTTACCGGAAACTATCTAGAGCCACTTATTGCTGGGAGCGTCCTCTCAATGTCTCCGTTTTTCATGCTGTTTGCCATCTTCTTCTGGACCTACCTGTGGGGGATTCCTGGCACGTTCATTGGCGTGCCCATTGTGATCGCAATGCAAACGATCTGCGAGCAGCACGAGTCGAGCCGTTGGCTGGCGGACCTTTTGGGAGGAGCCGATAGCCCGCGTGAATGATGAGGCCGCTGGGGAGGTAGATTTGGCCTGAGCACGCTGAGGATGCCGCGGATCAGGAGCGAGCGGGAGGGGATGACCATACCGGCATGGCGTCCGGCTATTTGAGCGCCCTCACAGCCCTTTGCCGCATCAGAGTTCGGAGGGATCAGATCCGCGAAGCCGGGCAAACCCGAGTACCGACAGTTCGATGCGGAGCAAGGTTCGCTGTGCCTCGCTCAGCTCTAAAAACCAGCGGCGCATCCTCAGGCCGAGCAACGTGTCGCTTGTAATGATGTTATCGGCGCCAGCAAGCATGGCCCGGGCGATGCTTGCTTCATCATCGAGCGTCCAGACATGGACCTCCCGTCCCGTTGCATGAATCTCACGGATGACCGCCGGCGTTGCCAGGCGGAGCGAGAGGGCAAAAAAATTGACATCGAGGCGATGCAAATTACCGATGCCGGTTGCTACTATCAGCCCCACTTTGAGTGCGGGAGCAATTTGCCGGACCTCGCGCAGCAAGCCGAGATCAAGCGACGAGATTACCGCCTGATCGGAAGTTTTTGAGTCGCGCAGCACTGCAACGACGCGGGCTGCAAGGTCTTCTCCCCGCCCGTTGTTCTTTAGTTCGACATTGAGCCCAACTCTTCCACGAGCAACGGCAGCGAACTCAGCCAATGTCGGGATTTGTGCTTCCCGGAACGCCGGAGAGAACCAGGATCCCACATCCAGGGCCTGAATTTCATCAAGCCGCATGTCCCATACAGACCGCGCTAGTCCAGCAACACGGCGAAGATCGGTGTCATGGAGCATTACGACATGCCCCTCTGCGGTCTCCTGCACATCGATTTCCACGTCATCGGCCCCGTCGGCAATGGCGGTCCTTAGCGCGGCAATGGTGTTCTCAGGTGCGCGCGCGGAGCCGGCGCGATGGGCGGTGATGGCAATCATGTGGTCGCCGGAGAGGAACTGGGTTGCACGCGCGACCTCAATCCACCCAATAGCGAGAATTGCTGCCAAGATCAGGACACCACCCAGTAGACGCAGGCGGATAGCTACGGGTGGAAGCAGTACGGGATGCGTTCGCTTACGCAAAGCACGATCAGCGACAGGATCAGCCATCAGAACCAAGAGTAAGCCGGCACGCGAGAGGCCGGTCAGCGCGACAAATATCAAGCAGACCGTGTGAAAACTGAATCGCAACGGATTCCGACTCGGGATGCCGGGCAATAGAATCGGTGCATGACGCACCTCGTCGGTCACCACCGTTGTCAGGCTCTGCTTTTGCCGGAATCGCTAGACGACTACGTCGGCGCAG
>JAFAHH010000361.1 GCA_019237355.1 Acetobacteraceae bacterium
TGGATCAATCCAGTAGAAAGTATTTGCTAAGCCTCCCCAGCTTAGGCTCCCGGCGCTTCGCCCCAGCGGCGATGGTTGCGGGTTGATCAGGAAGGCCAGGCTCCAGTGGCACGGCATCCCCGGAAACGGATCTGCCTCATTGCTAAGGGCGGGATTGGCCGTCTTGATCACCCCCGCCTGCAACGACCCGACCTGATTGCAAATAAGCAGGGCGCAGGTCTCGGGCTTGAGAATCCGCCCGCCATCAGCGCGGCCCTGATTCAGCACCATTCGCATAAACCTTGCATAGTCCAGCGCGGTCGAATAGAGCCCGCCTCCGCCGGTGAAAAACTCAGGTGTTTCCGGCATCGCGAATGGTATTGGTTGTAACCTCCCATCCGGCATGCGCTGGTGCATTGCGGCGAGCCGCTGCTTTTGCTCTGGCCGCAGCACGAAGCCCGTGTCCTTCATGCCGAGTGGTGCGAGCACGTGCCGGTGAAAATATTGCTCGAGCCGCTCGCCGCTTGCGGCCTCAATCGCAAGCCCAACATAGTCGGTGCTGATACCGTACTCCCATTGCTCTCCTGGGTCGAATAGCAACGGCAAGTCCAAAGCCCGAGTCTGACAGGTCGTAACGGCAGGAAGGCAATTGTACTGCACGTAGCGGCTTATCTCAGCACTGGAAAAGTCATAGCCAAAACCCGACGTGTGCGTGAGCAAGTGGCGCAAAGTGATTGGGCTGCGGGCGGGCCGAAGCAGCGGCTTACCATCAGCGGCAAAGCCCTCGAGCACCTGTGGATGGGTAAGTCCCGGCAACAAATCCCCAATTGGGCCATCGAGCGAAAGCTTGCCCTGCTCCACGAGCTGCAGGGCGGCTACGCTGGTGACCGCCTTCGTCATTGAGGCAATCCAGAATACCGTATCGGCCGTCATCGGCGCGCTGGCAGCGACATTGCGCTTTCCAAACGCCCCTTCATAATCGAGTCCATCCCGATTCGTCACGGCTGCAACCACGCCGGGCACGCCGTTTTGCTCAACCGCTTGGGCCAATCTCTGGTCGATTGCTGGACTTCCGCCCATCACCACTCCTTTCCTGCGATGGCCCGATTTATCGAAAACAACTTGGCGCCAAAGCCTTGTGAAGACGCGGAACACTTGTCTAGAAGGGTTCTCATGCCGAGTCGCGATTGAAGCTCTCGGGCCTAGCTTGCTCCAGCCGGATGTTTGCATGAGCCCGCATTTTCGCCCTCCCAGGCGCTGGCTGCGTGATGCACGGCGCACTTTCGCCCGCCTTCCTAACTTACGTATGGCCCGCGTACCGGATGCGCCGGCCTTGCCCGTTCGCGACCCCTGGCCGGGTGACCCGGCCCGCGCCACGCGGCTGCTCCGGGGAGAGCTGGAAGTCGCCGGCAGCACCCAGCCAATAGGCGCCGGACTGTGGGCCGATTCTTCCGGAAACGCTCTGCTGAGGGCGGGCGCGCACGGCTTCACCTGGCTTCGGGACCTCCGGGCACTCGGCACCGATGCGGCGCGCTTACGCGCCCGGGCCCTGGTTTCCGAGTGGATCGGCACGCCCCACCTCGATCCGCTCGCATCCCGGGCCGATGTTGCGGGCGCGCGAATCGCCGCCTGGCTCGGCCACTATGATTTCTTCGCAGCCTCGGCAGATGACGGGTTTCGGCAGAAGCTGATGTCCCGGCTGGTCGCGGACGCGCGCACCCTGGCGGCAAGCCTGCCGCCGGAAGAGCTTGATGGCCGGGCACTCACGGCGCTTAAGGGCCTCGTGGCCGCCGGAATCGCGCTACCGGAGCAAGCAGGATTCCTAACCCGCGCCCTGCGGTTCCTGCCGCAAGAGATCAGGCGCCAGATTCTTCCAGATGGGTGCCATGCCGAGCGGAGCCCGGCCGCGCACCTGGTCGCGCTCCAGGACTTGACCGAAATCCGCGCCTTCTTACAAGCCGCCCAGTGTCAGCCCCCAGCGGCCCTTATCAACGCGATCGAGCGGATGGCGCCGGCGCTCAAGGTGTTTCGCCACGGTGACGGCGCGCTTACGCTTTTCAATGGCTCGAAGGAGCACGACAGCACTCTCGTGGATCTGGTGCTCACCCAAGCCGGGCGCAGCGGCCGGGCCGCGCATTCCTTGCCCGATGGCGGGTTTCAGCGCCTGCAGGCCGGAAGAAGCGTCGTAATTGTCGATTGCGCCCCGCCCGCGCCCCCAAGGATCGACCGGTTCGCCCATGCGGGCACTCTGGCTTTGGAGCTATCCATAGGCCGCGACCGCATGATTGTGAATTGCGGGGCTGCCCCGGCGGCCGCAACGGAGTGGCGGGATGCGCTGCGTGCGACAGCCGCGCATTCTACCTTGGTCGTCGCCGACACAAGTTCTTCTGAGCTCAAGCCGGAAGGATTGGGACGGCGCCCCGAACACATTGAGGCCGCCCGTCAGGAAGCAGGCGGCGCCCATTGGCTGGAAGCGGCGCATGACGGCTGGAAAAAGCCGTTTGGTGTGGTGCACCGCCGGCGGCTTTACCTCGCGGAAGGCGGCGAAGATTTACGCGGGGAGGATTCGGTAGAAGCGCCCACACCGCAATCGTTTGTGGTGCGGTTTCATCTGCACCCAACGGTCAAAGCCAGTATGCAGCAGGATGGCGAGGCGGTGCTGTTGCGTTTGCCCAACTCTGGCGGGTGGCGTATTCGCGCCGATAGCGGCACGATCGGTCTCGAGGAAAGCATTTATTTCGGAGGACCAGAACCCCGGCGTAGCGAGCAAGTCGTGCTGGCCACGAACGCGGCGGGACCGCAGCAAATCCGATGGGCCATTACCAAAGTGGGGTGACGCATCCTCGATGCGATCGATCGGAGTTCTGAGTAAAGCCCCCGGTGCAATGTGCGCCATAACGGGTCGGGAGGTTTCGATGTCAACAGTCCGCATGCTCGCCGCTGCCGCCATGATCGGAGTCGTGCTGCCGGTCTACGCACAGC
>JAFAHH010000364.1 GCA_019237355.1 Acetobacteraceae bacterium
CCGTCAGGGGCGGCTCGGCGGCGGCAAGGAGTTGCCGCAAACACTCGGGCTCAAAGAAGCGCGGGTTCTTGGCAGCGCGCTCAAGCCGGAGGGTCTTCTTGCTGGGTCGCTTGAAGCCCGTGCCGAAACGGACCGTCTTGGTGAGCAGTCCGGAGGCGTCCTCGCCGCCGTGCCGAAAGAGGATACGGATGCGGTTGATTTCATTGCCGAGCCGGACGGGTCCCCACCGCCGGGCCAGCTCATCGCGCAGGTCGGCGAAGTCCTTGGGGGTCAGATCCTCCACGGCCCGGTTCAGACCGAACTGCTGGCCCACCAGGTCACAGGTCGCTTCATAGTCGGCCAGGGTGCGCTGGCCGATTTCGCCGGTGTCAAAGAGCCGGCGCTTCTCGGCCAGGAAGGAGTTGTTGAGTTCGTAGAGGCGCACGCTGACACCCGTTGACACCCGCGGTGTGCGGCCGGCGTAGAGGTCGTCTTTTTGCTCCAGGTAGCGGTTGAGCGCCCCCTGCCAGTCCTCCCAGGGACCGAAGTAGTGCATCTTGCCGCGGATCTTCTTGGCCCAGCGGCGGGTGGCGTGCGGGAAGAGGGGAAAGTCAGGATAGGGCTTGGCTGGTTTGGCGTGGCCGGTGACGCCGGTGACGCCGTTGACGCTCTCGGCCGATTGCCTATGGTGACTCATAGCGTGGCCCTCCGTGGCGTGTGAACTGAGGCAACCATCCTGGTGTCAGTATGCTAACAGATCTTGCGAGCGCTGCCAGTCGTTTCGCGGGGACGGCAGGGCAGGTCGGTACTGAACAGGTGTCAAAACTGGTGTCAGCCTGGTTTGGTCAGGAGCAACAGGCGATACTTAACTCGTGACAGTGGACAGGTTTGGAGGCGTAGCTCAGTCGGTAGAGCAACGGACTTTTAATCCAACAGTAAGACACTCAAGCAGTCGCAAAAACGTCGAGAAAACAGCACAAAACAAGCCACTTCCTGAAAAACACGTCGTCCGAAGAGTTCCGTAAAGATCCGCGAAAAGTAGTGTACGCGGGTGTCAGTGACACCAGCTCTGACACCCGCTGACACCCGCTGAGACCAAGGGCTGGTGTCACGGCCGACGCTTGGTTGGATGTCAGGACGGGCCGCGATTTCGGCGACGATTTGGGCCTCGGTCTGGAGGCAGATTCTTGGCCGCGGCGATGGCCTGCCACGCCTGGCTGGAGCGGTCGAGAGCGCAACTGTTGAGAAGGTCGATCAGGCCGTTGATGGTAGCAAAGCTCGAACTGTCGGGCGGCTGACAATTCGGGAAGTTGGTGAGTAGCCGCCGGAGTGCTGTCGCGCAGTTGCTCGCGTCCTTGCCGCGCAGGAATACGCCGGGCCAGTCGCCGACGCCGAACTGGAGTGGGCCAGTCTCGGCACGCGATCGAAGACCGCAGAGGCGGCGGACGCGGGAGTGATCCGCTTCCAGGGCGTCCTTCTGGGTGACGTACCTTGCCAGGGCTTCGTCAGGATCTTCCCACCGGCCGAAATAGTAGATCCTGCCGCGAATCTTCTTGCACCAGTAGCCGGCCGGGTGGGCGGTCAGTGGAAAAGACGGGTAGGGCTTCTGGGGCTTGGTACGCTTGGGGGCGGGCATGAGGGCGTCCTTGCTCGTGTTGTCGGGTGAAGGAAGGGCAGGGGCTATGATACCGTGCCCGGCACTTACTGTCGCTCCTGCAGGGCGGGCCGGATGACGTTGAGGTATTCCCAGATGTAGATGCCGTAGAACTCGGCGGCCTCGTGGTAGCCCAGCGTGCGAATCCTCTTGTTCGGCCGCCAGCCGGAACGAATCCTGGCCAACCATTGCTGCAGGCGCGGCGAGGGTGTGGGTGGCGGTTCTGTCCAGTATTCGGTGATGTCGATAGCCATGCCGCCACTCGTTCCCTTTTCTCACGCCAGAATCGCTTCGCCGCACTCCGGGCACTCAAAGCACCCCGGGTGCTCGTTGCCGTCGCGCCGGATCGATCGGCCTTCGCAGTTGGGGCAGACCAGTTTTGACAGGGGCTGATTCAGGTT
>JAFAHH010000366.1 GCA_019237355.1 Acetobacteraceae bacterium
ATCTTTGAACACCGGATGGTTCACACCTGGGATTTTTTGGATTTCCAAGCTCCCCGCAGATTTCTTGCTGGATTTGTAGCGCGCATATTCGGCGACGTAATCTGCGGCCATTGTCTCGAGATCGAGGCCGTGGCTCCGGTCGCCTGGATCCACCAAACCGCTATGACGGAACCGCTCGATAAGGAACGAGATGCCCTCATACCCATTGCCGCCATGCGCGTAGCCGGAGTGGGTGAGGAAGCCGATCGTGGCCTTGTTCAGTTGCACGCGATCCGGATCTTCCGGCCCATCGGCGGAGACCGCGCCTTTGGCTCCCTGGGCGGAAATCGTGCCCGGTCCATTCGAGAGCAGCAGGCCTACTAGGGTTTGGAAAACGAATAGATTTTCCGGCTTCGATGCATCACCCACCAGAGCGAGGCAGCCGATCTCGTTGAGGCTCCGCTCGCCCAGCAAATCCTCATTCGAGACTCCCGCGAAGCTGCCTGGTTGGTGCTGGGCGGCGGGCACGGAAGCCCCGATCAGCACGCCGAAGATCTGCATCCACCACGGAAGGGTCTCGGCGGTGAGGCGTGAGATGCGCTTGCGCAGAAGTGGGCCCCACGCGATCGTGGTGGTGATCGCGGCCAGCACCGCATCCGCCGAGGGATGCGGGCCGAGGGTTTGGACGAATCGCACGAAGACCGATTGTGCGCCGCGCGCCCGCAACCCGGCCAGCATGGCCTCGGCGCGGCCATCTGGCTCGGCGCCGGCGAGTAGTTCGCGTGTGGTCTCATCAACCGCGACCGTTCCGAGAGTGAACGCCTCGTCGCGGGCATTTCGTAGCCCGGCTTCGGCAAATAGGTCGATCAAGCGCCGTGCTATATGCCGGGACCGTGCGACCCGGCGGGGTCCAATCAGGCTACACGCCGCAGCCATCACCGTGTTCGGTGCGTTTCCCGCCTGGCGAGCGGCTTCGGCTGCGGCGAGGGCGGGATCGCCGTAAAGATTGACGTGCGCGGCCACGGCGGTGTTGACCAGCGCCCGGTCGTTGTCACCCGCGGCCTCGCCGAGCAGGGCGAGCACGATGTTGGTCTCCACCGGGTTACGGGCGGCGTCCAGCACCGATACATTGTTCAGGCTTGTTATCTGCGTCTTGGGGTCCATTTGGGACACACCGGACGCATCTTTCATGGACTGCCGCGGGAAAATCGCGCCGATCTGCCGATTAAGCTCCGCGATCTGCTCGTTATAGGGCGGAACCGCCTCCACCACGGGCAGGTCGAGCTCGGGCGGTAGCTTCAGCCCCTGGTTCGAGCCGAACCAGGGCTTCAATGCGAGGCTGCCTTCCGGGGCGAAATCCGGTCGGGCACCATTCTCGCGCATCACGGCGGTAAGGGCGGCTGGAATATGTGCAATGTTGGTAACGACTGCGCCTTTGGCCGAAAATACCGGATTGTCGGGCGCGAAAATCCCATCCACGCCGAACTTGTCCATGAACCAGCGCTCTTTTCCGGCGGCGTCATCATTGCCGCCGGCCAGCGCACCGGCATGCCCGACGGCGCGGGTGAGCTTGCTTTTCCAGCGGCCGACAACGCAGGCGACTATGGGTTTACTAAAATTAGCATCCAGCTCGTAATAGCCGCCCGGCTCTACATAGAGCACTGCCGCCTTGCTGCGCGCATCATTCGCGAGCGCGAAGGCGAATTCAGGCGCGGCATAATGAATGTATACATCCTTCCCGCTGGAGATCAGGGTGGTCGTACCCCACCCGGCCATCCGCAGATAGGTGGCGATGGTTGTGGTGAAATTGCCGGAATTCGAGAAGATGGCGATGGAGCCGCGCCGCAGCGCCTCGGCCGGGTTGTCGCCGCCAAGGGCACCGCCGATCCGCACCTGGTGCCAGGCATCGGCCACACCGAGGCTGTTGCCCCCGAAAATGTCGATCCCATTCTGTTGCCCGAGCGCCCGGATTTCGCGCGAATCGTGCACCGAAAGCTTTTCCGTTACGATGAAGATCTTTTGCAGCTCGGGATTGACGCGGATCAGCTCCGCGACGCCATCCCGGGCCCCCGAGGGCGGCAGATAAACCACGCCGGAATTGAAGCGATGGCCTGCCTCAAGGCCCTCGCGCACGTTGTTGAAAACCGGGATGTCGCCGATGGAGGTCTCGAGCGCCTGGCCGCGGCGGCCGGGTGACGTGCCGAATACGATATTGCCGCCGGAATAAGCGTGCCCCACCGGGGTGACGTCGCTCGACTCCCCGCCCAAGATGTTCAACACGCAGACCCGGTCGCGCGGTGTTGCGATCTGCGCCAGCGAGGCGATGCCGACATAGTATTTGAAATCTGGGAGGCCCTGCTTGAACATTTCCCGCTCCTATGCGTCAGGCAGCTAGCGGCTGCGCCGGGACTGCGATATTGAGGCTGCGCGCGATCTCTTCCCGTCCACCGGCTTTCATCCATCGATCGACCGCGCGTGCATAGGCAATGACCTCGCTCATATCGGAATCGAAGCCGAAAATGCGGTAGGGGAGGCCGAGTGCCTCGAGCGTATCGCGCATTGCGGCCATTCCCCGGATCAGGTTCGGCCCGCCCCGCCCGATCACCACATAGAGCGGCACAGGGCCGTGTTTGCCGAAATGCTCCCGCAGCGCGTCCGCCATGGCGCGGAACGTCTCGAAAATATCCGTATTGTTGGATTTGCCGCCGATAATGAATAAAACATTGGCCTGCTTCAACCAATGCTTGAAGCAGATGCGAGCCACTTCCTTCATCTTTTCATAAGGCGGATTGCCGCCGAAATCAGTGGAAATGATCGCGTCATCGCCGAGCATTTCCGTAACCAGCGAGTTGGCGCCGCCGCCAAAGGTGGGTGCTAGGACCGTGCCGTTGGCGTTGATCACGTATACGTCGCTCTGCCCCTGGTGGGTACGAAGCTGGTTGATCTCCTGTTCGAAATCGGAATAGTCCACGGCGAACAGATGCGGCGGCAAGTGCAGCCGTTCCCAGCGCGGATCGTCGCGGTCGAAACCGCACTTGAAGTCGCACGCCACGGGGGTAAGCCGGCCGCGCCGGTCAGGGCGCATGCGGATCGGGTTCAGTTCTATCGTTGTCATGCCGAAATTGTGGTATAGTTCCCATAGCTTCGGCAAGTGCTGCACCAGCGGCGATATGATTTCCGTCGGTGCATTGAGCTCCGAGAGCGCGTTCGCAACCACGAAAGCCTTCAAGCCAGTCAAGGGATCGAACGGCACCTGCTGCACCAAGCTTTTCTCCAGTTCCTCGATATCCATCCCGCCCATATGCGTGAGCGTCATGGTGGGGGCGCGGAAATGGGTGGAGTCGGTGATTGAGAAATACACCTCGTGATCGGCGGGAACCGCGGCTTCGAACGTAACGCCATTGGCCTTGGCCACGGTGTTGCCGACCCGGTGCTCGACGAAATAAAGACGTTCCTTTTCTCGCAGCGCCGTATTGAGGTCGCGTGCCCGTCCGAGCAGCCCCGCTTTGCCCTTCTTACCGACGCCGCCCTTGAACACCGGCTTGATGAACACCGAGCCATGGCGCTCGATCATTGCCTTGATCTGCCCTTCACTGGCGTCGGGGCCCAAAACCTCCGAGGCCGGAAACCCAGCGAAGCCCAGCAGCTTAGCGCCATAAAGCATGCCTGTGACTTGCATTTTCCTTCTCTCCCTAATTGACGCGGCGGACGCTCGTCTTATGCTTATGCGAGGCAACATCGATGACGTGATGGGGAGGCTTCCAGCAAGCGCTCTCGCTCCATTCAGGACCGATGCCGCCGCCCCGCATTTCTGAAAGATCGGGGCTGGCGATGCGCAGCCTAGGGCGCAACACGATTCGTGGACTCACCCGCACACGTCAGTCGAGCCCTTTTGCCCTCATAATATTCGGAAACACACGGGGTGTCATCCCCGCTTCGGCTGCACCCAGTTCGAAAGGATTTTCCACTTGCGACCCGGCCGGGTGCTGGCGCCAGATCGGAATAGGGAGCGGGGTGGCCCCCGCCACAGCTTCCGGCGGGCATTCGACGATCGCGGAGGCTGTGCCCGTTATTCCACCTGGGATAGGGCGGGCCAAAATTTCGGGCGTAACGACGGCCCTGATCCGAGAGGGCTTATCAGCATCCGGGACTACGGCCCCGGACGCCGGTCGCCAGGGGGCTGACCCGCCGCTGGCTGTGCCCTGGCGACCACTTACGCCGGGCTGAGCGGAAGGACCCAGCGCGCCCTTGACGTTGCAAATTCAAAACTATGCTGCGGAACTCGGGGCCAGGCTTACGCGATGCGACCGCACCATGCCTGACCACCTGGCCCCGCCCGCACCTCCCCCGCCCGGCGCCGAACGGCCGGACCGGGAGCATGCACGCCTCATTGTCCAGGACGCCATCCGGGCCTACTTTGCGGACCGGCGCGCCCGGGTAAAGCCGTTCGTCGATCGCCATTTCTCGGTCCGCGGCTCGCTCGCCCTGCATCGCCGAGCGCTGGGCCTGGATGTGATCCGCGGCCCCGTCAACCTAACCCTCGCACTCCCCCAAGCCGTGCTCCGCGCCGTCGGCACCGCCGGCCAGCTCGCGCACCTTCGCGGCGCGAAAAAGCTCAAGCAGATCAATATCCTGCTCGAAACCGATATCGCCAAAGAGCTGGAATGGCTGATCCATACCGAGCTGCTGGAGCTGCCGTTCCGCCACGGCGACCGGGTGCTCACGAGAGACGCCCTGGCCGAGAAGGTCCTGATTGACCCGCGCGTCACCGGCCCCATGCAGCGCATGCTGCTCGCCATCGGCAACCGGGGCGATGACCCGGGATTCCGCGCGCGGTTGGAGCATGCCTTAGCGGAATATGCCGCAACCCGGGCGGCAGCATCGGAGATTGCGACGGGCCTCATCACTATGGGCGCGGGCGCACTCACGGTGAACAGGCTTACACCCAGCGCCGCCACTCTGGGGCCTACTCTGGCCGCCGCCCTCGCGCAGCAATCCGCGATCGCCTCGTTTCCGCTGGGGTCGAGCTTGGGCAGCCTGTGGTATTCTGTGTTCCCGGCGGCACCCTCGATGGGTCTGGTTTTTGGGCTGACCGGTGGACTTGTGGTCGGGGCGGCGGTGCTGGCGGCGTTCGCCGGGTTGTTCACCGATCCGGTGCAGCGGCAGCTCGGCCTGCATCAGCGCCGGCTGCTGAAAATGCTGGCTACGCTCGAACGCCAGGCGTTCGACCCGAAAGCTCCAGGTTTTGCGGTCCACGATCATTATGTGGCCCGGCTCTTGGACCTGTTCGACATCCTCGGCGCCGCGTACCGGCTGGCCAGGCTTTAGCCGCGTCCGAGCCTTGTCCAGCCCGCATAGTAGCTATGCGCTATCCAGGTTTGTGCACTGCACAAAGGGCTTGCTCTCAGGCCCGTGAGCACCCTATATGACGGGCCATGCTGCATTGCAGCAAAGAGGGCCGCAGAAGCCGGGGCGGCAGATCAACCCACCCGGGGTGGGTCTGAAAACCTACAGGAGAGTGATCGAATGAGCACGGTTCAAGACTATATCGCCTTCAGCCAAGGCAATATCGAGGCGTTCGTCAAGGCCAGCCAGATCTATGTGCAGGGCGTGCAGGACATTTCCAAGCAGGTGGTGGCGTTCGCGCAGAGCCAGATCAATGACAACGTCGCCAGCCTGAAGGCTATCGCCGGCGCAAAGTCCATCCGCGAGGCTATCGAGCTGCAGACCGGCGCCGCTCGGTCCAATGTCGAGAAGGTTTTCGCTGAGGTCGCACGGGTGAATGAGGCTTCGGTCAAGCTGGTGGAGCAGGCTTTCGCCCCAATCGCAGCTCGCGTTAAGGCGGCGAACCAGGCTTTCTCCCGGGCGGCGTGAAACACGCGCTCTGGCCCAAATCTGGGAGAAAACGAAAGGGCTCGGCATCTCTTGCCGGGCCTTTCTTGCTTTGCCCATAGATAGGCAGCGGAGGTGGCGAACATGGCAAAGCGGCGGCCCAAACCGAGTCCCTGGCCCTGGCTCGATCTAACGCTGAGCGCCACGATGCTCGCCCTTGAGGCGCAGCAGGTCATCGCCCTCCGGCTCGCTGGCCAGGCCCGACGAGGGGCACAGGCCAGGCGCGAAGCCGTGCGGATGGTAACGGAAAAGATCGGCGCGCTCGCGGAAGCTCAGCGCGTGCTGGCTTCCCGGTCGAAGCGGGGGAGCGCTGGCCAGGCCGCGAAAGCCAAAAAGGTGGTCAGCTTGTATCGCAAGCGGGTCAGCGCCAATCGCCGCCGGCTCACCAAAATCTAAAATCGTATCGCCGGCCGCTCCTCGACCGTATCCAACAAGGCATCGGCCATCAGCCGAGGAAAGCGGCCGAGGAATCGCCTCCGCCGGGGCCGAAACGTTCGCACGCGCGGCTTTTGGCCGCCCAGCTTGCGGGTGAGTTGATCCACATCGCGGAAGCCGTCGATCAGCCCGAATCAGCGCCTGGCCGCCGGGGACAGCCATCCGAACACGGTCATCCTGCCTGATCCAAAGCCCGAATTGCCGCATCAGCGGCTGCGATCCCGCTCAAATACGCCCCGGCCAGGGTGCCGGCCAGGCCTTCATGGCAGGCCTCCGGCGAAGACGGGCCGACCCCCGTCCAGCGGCTCGGCCAGCCGCCTTCGCGCATCAGCATTGCCGACCGTTGCATAGGCATAGGCGCCCCGAACGAACGGATCGGCCTCCTGACAATCGCTAGTAAAGCCACAGCCCTGGTTCGACTCTCATCAAGCTCCAGAGGAAATAATTGGCTATTTTACCTTATGAGTAGATACGGTAAGCGTGCGTATAACTGATTGCATCCGGACAAACTCGCGCCCGAGTCCGCGCAGCCCTCAATAGCCTGGATAAAGCCGAGTTTGCTGCGGCTCTGGTGTCATAGCTCCGCACGGCAGGGTTTGAAAATGGTACGTGCCGCATGACTACTCCGCACGACGTGCTTACCTTCTGGTTCGCAGACGGCCATGAGATGTTGCGTGCTGTATGGTTCACGAGCGATCCAGCTTTTGATGCAGAGTGCCGCGAACGCTTTGCCGACACCCTTAGGCAAGCTCGGTCCGGAATACTCGATAGCTGGGCGGACACAGTATGCGGCGCGCTCGCGCTCACGATCGTGCTCGACCAATTCTCGCGTAACCTATATCGCGACACTGCAGAGGCATTCGCCTCCGACGCAAAGGCCCGCTCCATCGCGCGGCACGCCATCGCACGCGGCTTCGACCGGGCGCTCACCCCGGTCGAGCGGATCTTTCTTTATCTTCCGTTCGAGCATTCGGAAGACATGCGGGACCAGGACGAATCGGTTCGCCTTTTCGAGTCGCTATCAAGCACACCTGGCATGACCGGACCCGAAAGCGTGCTCGACTACGCTCACCGGCACCGCGATGTCATCCGCCGGTTCGGCCGGTTCCCCTACCGAAACGCGGTGCTAGGCCGGGTCAGCACCGAAGCGGAGCTAGCATTCCTTGCCGAGCCAGACACGGATTTTGCCGCACGTGATCCGCCCGCTAGAGGGGTTTCCACTCATGTGGAACCGCTCTAGCTTTGTTTTGCGAGCAGATTCGACCGGCGCAGGCCGGCCAAGCTGCGCCCGGGTTGTAGGTGACCCGCTGCATTGGAGGCGCCACGAACAGCTCATCGCCCTATGAAAGCGAGGAAGCCCTGGCCGAGCCGCTAGAGCGGGATGACTCCAGGTCAAGTCATCCCCGCTCTAGGATTCTTGATTTTGAGAGCGCGATTCAGGCTTTCCGACGATCGGGACCCCAATTCGCCTGCGAATTGGGAACCCGAGTCCGCCTCAAGCCATCGCGCTCTAAAGCCAAAAGGGTGGTCACCTTGTATCGCAAACGGGTCAACGCCAATCGCAGGCGCCTCGCCTAAAATTCTAAAATCGTATCGCCGGCCGCTCCTCGATCGCGTCCAACAGAGCATCGGCGATCAGCCGGGGCAGGCGGCCTAGAAATCTCCGCCGCCGTGGCCGGAACGTCCGCACCCGCGGCTTTTTGCCGCCGAGCTTGCGGGTGAGCTGATCCACATCACTGAACCCGTCAATCAGCCCGAATCTCAGCGCCTGGTCGGCGAGGAAGAAGCTCCCATCGAATATCACCTCTTCCGATTCGCGCAGCCGCCCCGCGCGCCGGCTCCGTACCCAGCCCTTGAACCGCTCGTGCAGATCGGCCAGCAGCTCCTTCACGAAGGCCACATCTTGGGGGCGCTCCGGGCTGAACGGATCCAGCCGCGCCTTGTTCACCCCGGCGGTATACAGCCGCCGCTCGACGCCGAGCCGCGCGATAGCCCGGTCCACGCCGAACCCACCGCCAATCACCCCAATCGAACCGACAATGCTCATTGCGTTGGCATGGATTTCATCGGCGGCGCAGGCAATCCAATACCCGCCCGAGGCACCGACCTCGCCAATAACCGCATGGACAGGCAGGCGGGACTCCTCGGCATGGCGGCGGATCAGTCCCGCGATCAGATCAGACTGAACGGCCGATCCGCCGGGGCTATCGATATCGAGCAGAATGTG
>JAFAHH010000399.1 GCA_019237355.1 Acetobacteraceae bacterium
AGGCGCGTGACGTGGATGCCGCCAGGCTCGAGGCGCAGCCACCCTTGCCGGAGCCCCGCAAGCGCTCCCGGGCGAAAAATCAAGGCCAACGGGAAGCCGCATCCCCCATTCCGGGAGCAGTTCAATGGCCATTGCCGGAACAACAGGCCCCCCAGCTCGCAACCCTGGTGTCGGAAGAACCCTCCGGCGAGGGCTGGCTCAGTGAGGTTAAATTCGATGGCTACCGGCTGCTTGCCTTCAAAGACGGCGATCAAGTACGGCTGATTACGCGCAACGGCCATGACTGGACGAACCGCCTCCCGGCCATTGCCGGGGCTGTCCGCCGTAACCCGCCCCAAACCGCCCTGTTCGATGGGGAGCTTGTCGCGCTGCGCGAAGACGGCATCTCCAGCTTCGCCCTGCTCCAGCAGGCGCTCTCCGAAGGGGTGGACGGCCACTTATTCTACTACGCCTTCGATCTCCTGCACGAAGCCGGGTGGGATCTGCGCCCCTGCCGCCTCATCGATCGCAAGACCCGGCTGTATAGCCTCGCCCCGTGGCGCGGGGCGCTCCGCTACAGCGACCATGTGCAGGACCACCTCGCAGACGCGCGGCGCCAAGCCTGCCGGATGGGCCTTGAAGGCTTGATCTGCAAGCGGATCGACGCACCCTACCGACCCGGCCGCAGCAAGGATTGGCTCAAGCTCAAATGCGCCGGGCGGGAGGAGTTTGTCGTGCTCGGATGGACCGGGCCGTCCGGGTCCCGCACCGGCATCGGCTCCCTCCATGTCGGCTACCGCGACCCGGATGGGGTCTGGCAGTATGCAGGCGGGGTCGGCACCGGCTACTCCGAGCAAGAATTGGCGGCGTTGCGCCGCCGCCTCGATCCGCTCGCTTCTCCCGGCCCTCCGTCCGGCATGGTCTTCGCAGGAGACCCGGTCGACAAGTCGATCCACTGGGTCAAGCCGGAGCTGGTGGTCGAGATCCAATTCATCGGGTGGTCCGGTGCCGGCCGGCTGCGGCACGCCACCTATCTGGGCTTGCGCGAAGACAAACACCCCGAAGAGGTGGTGCGCGAGCCAGCGGATCCCGAGGCCCCGCGTATTCCCTATGGCGAGCGGCGTAGGCCGGCCATCGTTAGAGCCCGGGCTCCGGCAAAGCCCGCCAAAGGCTCCGAGCCGCGAACAATGATCCGCCAACCCCGCCCGGCGAACACGATCGGCGACTTTCGCCTAACCAACGCCGACCGGGAGCTATGGCCGGGCATCACCAAGCGCGACCTCGCCGAGTATTGGCTGGCGATGGCCGATGTCGCGCTCAAGGAACTCGCGGGCCGTCCGCTTGCGCTCGTTCGGTGTCCGGAAGGCATCCAAGGCGAGCGCTTCTTCCAGAAACACGCCAAGCCGGGCTTTCCGAGGGAGATCCGCGCCGGAGAGGCGGATGGGGCCCCTTACCTGGTGGTCGAGGGCACGGCCGGGTTGCTTGCCTGCGCCCAGGTCGCCGCCATTGAGCTGCATGCTTGGGGCTCCCGCCTCCCGGATGCCCTCCACCCGGACCGTCTCGTTTTCGACCTTGATCCCGGCGGGGGCGTCGGCTTCCCCGAGGTGATCCGCGCCGCCTACGAGGTGCGCGAAAGGCTCAAGGCGGTGGGTTTGGAGTCGTTCTGCCGCACCACCGGGGGCAAGGGGCTGCACATCGTCGCGCCCGTCCGGCGAGCGCCTGATTGGGACACAAGCCGCGCCTGGTGCCGCCGTTTCGCGGAAGCGATGGTTGCTGAGAGCCCAGACCGCTATGTCTCCCGCCTCGCCAAGGTGGAGCGGCAGGGCAAGATCCTGGTGGACTGGCTTCGCAATGGCCTGGGATCGACAGCCGTTTCTTCATACTCACCCCGCGCCCGGCCGGGTGCGACGGTAGCAACTCCACTCGCGTGGCGCGAAGTGGCGGAAGGACTTGATCCGGCTCAGTATACAGTCGGGACCGTGCCTCAGCGGGTCGCACGGCAAAGCGGCGATCCTTGGCCGGGCTTCTACGAGATTGACCAAGCCATGCCGCAAAGCGGCGGGAGAGGGAGGCGATAATGGCAGAGCGGCCAATCTGGCGCGGGCATTTGCGTCTGGCGCTCGTCTCATGCCCGGTGGCGCTCTACACCGCGCGCCATGAGCGCGGCAATTTGCGGTTCCATTACATCAATCCGAAGACGGGCAACCGGGTACGGATGGTGACTCTGGACGCCGAAACCGACGAGGAGCTGTCGCGTGGCGCATTAGTAAGAGGTTACGAGTTCAAGAAAGACCACTACGTCGTGCTGTCGAATGAGGATTTCGAAAACGCGCGTATCGAGAGCACCAGCACGATGAATGTGGAAAAATTCGTGCAGGGCGATTCGATCGACCCGATCTATTACGATTCGGCGTATTTCATGGTCCCAGACGGCAAAGCCGGGCAGGACGTTTATGTGGTGCTGCGCGAGGCAATCCGGCAAACCGGCCGGGTCGCGCTTTCCCGGGTGGTGATTTCCCGCCGGGAGCGAGCCATTGCACTCAGGCCGATGGACCGGGGTATGGTGGCCCACACCCTGCACGAGGAGCAGGACGTGGCGAGTCCCGCCAAGCTCTTTGAAGAAGTGTCCGATATAAAGCCCGACCCCGAGATGGTGAAGCTGGCAATCCAGCTTATCGACCGGCAAACCGGCGTTTACGACCCGGCCGATATGGAGGATCGTTATGAGGCTCGGCTCCGAGCGGTGATCGACGCCAAGCTAAAGGGCGAGGGCATCGAGCCCGAAGCAGCGGAAGAGCCTGACCGGGGTAACGTGATCGACCTCATGGCGGCGTTGAAGCGTAGCTTAGGGCAAACTCCGGACCAGCCTCCGGAAAAGCCTGTCCGGGCCGCGGCTGCTGGCCGACGGCCGGAAAAGAAGACCGAGCCTCCCCCTGCCGAGGAGAAAAAACCCCGCCGCAAGCGGGCGTAAAGCGCGCTGGCTTGAGGCGGAATCGTTGGAAAGCCTGGATCATGCTCCCCAAACTAGAACTCCTAGAGGCCGATGGCTCGAACTAAAGGCCTCAGCCTTTAGTCCGAA
>JAFAHH010000003.1 GCA_019237355.1 Acetobacteraceae bacterium
ATCTTTCGATATCTGCGTGACTACTGGTGTTAGGCCATCCCTAGATGCTCATGTGCCTCACTGGGCGCCATTGCGAGCTGCTTACGAAATTCGGGATGTTCTGGTCGGGCTTCTTGGCCCTCCAGTGGATGCTTCCCGCATCCACGGGATCGGGTCATCGCACCGGCACCGCCGGCTTTGCTTCCCTAAGCACGGAAAGCGGCCGTCCGAGGCTGCGGCGGAACCAAAGCGCGTAAAGCGCGGGCAGAAATAGTAACGTCAGGAATGTGGCGACAAAGAGCCCGCCCATGATCACAAACGCCATCGGTCCCCAAAAGGCACTATTGGTAAGCGGAATCATGGCCAGAATCGCAGCGAGCGCGGTGAGCAAAACCGGACGCGCGCGCCGAACCGTGGCCTCCACGATCGCCTCGCGCCGGCTCATTCCCCCTTGCGACACGTCAGTCTCAATTTGATCCACCAGGATCACGGTGTTGCGCATGATCATGCCGGCCAAGGCAATGAGCCCGAGCAGTGCAACAAACCCGAACGGCCGGCCCGATAGGTTCAAGGCAAGGGAAGCGCCGATTATCCCGAGCGGCGCTGTCAACAGCACCAGCCATAATCTCGAGAAGCTCTGCAGTTGCAACATCAGCACCGAAAGCATGACCAAAAGCATGATTGGAAAGAGCTTATAGATCGATTGATTTGCCTTCTCTGAATATTCAATCGCTCCGCCGAGTTCGAGGCGGTACCCGGGCGGCAGCTCGGTCCGTACGGGCGCCAGTTTGGGCCAGATTGCATTGGTTACATCCGGCGCCTGTACCCCGTCGCGCACATCGGCGCGCACCGTGATCGCGAGATCCCGGTTGCGGCGCCACAGAATCGGATCTTCCGACCAGTTTACGATCCGGGCCACTTGGGAAAGCGGCACGGGCACGCCATTTCGCGCCGTCAGGGTGCGATCGCTGAGCTGGTCCAGGCTCAGCCGCTCTTGAGGCACGGCGCGGGCCACGACGTCGATACGCTCCGTGCCGTCACGCACCGTCGTTACGGTATAGCCGTTCAGCAACGCATCGAGGGCATGGGCGATATCTGCGGGAGTGAGGCCCAGCGCGCGCGCCCGGTCTTGGTCGACTTCCAGCCGGATGGCCGGCATGCGCTCGTCCCAATCCAGGTTTGGATCGATCACATCCGGGTTTTGCCGCACCACATCGCGCGCCCGATAGGCAATCTTCCGCACCTCGAGTGGGTCCGGCCCGATCACCCGAAACTGCACAGGAAACCCGACAGGCGGGCCGAAATTGAACCGGTCGATCCGCACCCGCGGCTCCGGGAGCGCGCCTTCGGCTAACGCATGCTCGAGGCGGGCTTTGATACGCTCGCGCGATCCGGCAGTATCCGACTGGATGACGACTTCGGCATAGGCCGGGTCGGGCTGTTGCGGCCAAAGCCCCAGCCAGAAATGCGGCGCACCCGCGCCGATATACGTTGTGTACATGGTTACATCCGGGTCGGCCTTGAGGAGCTGCTCTGCGTCCTGAGCCACTTTTTCCGTGGCGCCGATCGAGGTGCCGGCAGGCATGCGCATTTGCAGAAAGAGCTCGGGGCGCTCCGAGATCGGAAAGAATTGCTGCTGCACCCGGCCAAACCCGGCAATACCGGCGGCAAATACGGCGATGGTCGCGAGCACCACGGTTATCCGGCGGCGCACGCAAAATTCCACCACACGCCGGAAGCCTCGATAGACCCGCGTATCGTACACTTCGTGGCCGGAGTGCCTCCGGTTCGCGTAATCGGGCAGAATCCGGACGCCAATATAGGGGGTAAATAACACCGCAACCAGCCAGCTCGCGATCAACGCGATGCCGACCACCCAGAAAATGCCGCCCGCATATTCTCCCACTACCGAATGCGCAAACCCGATGGGGAGGAACCCGGCGGCGGTGACCAAGGTGCCGGTCAACATCGGAAAGGCGGTTGAGGTCCAGGCGTATGAGGCGGCGCGGAGGCGGTCCCAGCCTTGCTCCATCTTCACCGCCATGATTTCGACGGCAATAATCGCATCGTCCACTAGCAAGCCGAGCGCGATAATCAGGGCCCCTAAGCTGATGCGCTGCAAATCCATTCCCGCCGCGGTCATGACCAAGAACACGAATGCCAGCACGAGCGGGACGGAAATTGCCACCACCAGTCCGGCGCGCAGCCCGAGCGAGACAAAACTCACCGCCAGCACGATTGCCAGCGCCTCCACGAAGGAGTGCATGAACTCACCGATGGCATGGTTCACGACTGTCGGCTGATCCGCAATCTGTGTAATCGTGAACCCGGCCGGCACGGTCTGTTCGTAATCTGCGACCGCTGCTTTCAGGCTTTGCCCGACCGCAATCAGATTGGCCCCTTTCGGGAGCACAGTCCCGACCAGGATTGCCGCCTCCCCTTCGTGGCGGACCAGAAAATCCGGCGGTTCCTGAAAGCCTCGCTCGATCTTGGCGATGTCACCGAGGCGAAATACCCGGTCATTATATTCGATTGGCGTGTCGCTTATGGTCTTTACGCCATCGAGCGCGCCTGTCACGCGGAGCGGAATGCGCTGGGCCCCAGTCTCGACAATCCCGGCAGGCGTAACCATGTTCTGACGCGCGAGGCTATCGAAAATCGCCTCCGGCGGTATCCCTTCAGTTGCCAGCTTGACGTTGCTGAATTCCACATAGATGCGCTCCGGCTGCTCACCGAATACATCCACCTTCATCACGGCGGGCTCATGTTCGAGGCGCCGCCGTAATCCTTCCGCGACATCCTTAAGCTGGCGATAATCAGCCCCGGGTCCGGTAACGGCATAGAGCACGCTATCGACATCGCCGAACTCGTCGTTGACGAGGGGACCTTTGACATCGGGCGGCAGAAATGGGCGCAGATCGTCGAGCTTTTTGCGCAATTGGTACATCAGGCTGGGCACTTCTGCCGGCGGTGTGCCGTCCAGCCAATTGACCATGAGAACGGCATAGCCTGGCATCGAATAGGTTTGGACGAAATCGAAATAGGGCAGCGTGTGAACCTTCTTTTCGATTGGGTCCACGACTTGGTTTTGGATCTCTTCGGCTGTGGCGCCATCCCAAACAGCGCTTACGACCGCTACTTTTATCGTGAATGATGGATCTTCGGCGCGTCCAAGATTCAGGTAAGCCAGCACTCCGCTAATCGCGAGCGCTAGGATGAAAAACACGACTAAAGGCGGATGCCGGACCGCCCATTCAGAAAGATTAAACCGTCCCATCAGCTCAGGATCCCAGCTTCGCGACCGCGCGGACGTGGGCACCGGCCTCAAGCTTTTGCACGCCCACCGCGACGATCACGTCACCGTCTTCGAGCCCGTGGTCGACGATCGCTTCGTGCTGGCCATACCGCTCGATATGGACGGGCCGCTGTGAGAGGATGCCATCCCGGTTGACGATCCATACAGTTGGTCCCTGGCCCTCATCCAGGATGGCGGTAAGCGGCACCGGGGCGACCAGTTCGGGCCGCTGAGCGAGGATCAGCGTCGCGGTCATGCCGAGAATCACCTCCGGCCCAGCATCAGCTAGGCTATAGCGCGCGAGGTAGGTGCGCGTGGCCGGGTCGGCATTGGGGGAGAGCTGCCTTAACGCGGCCTCGTAAGACTTGCCCGGGATGGCCCAGAGGGTCGCCCGCGCCTTGTCGTCCCGCGTTTCCTCGAGCAGGGATTCCGGCACGGCTACAGCAATTTCCTTCTGATCCAGCCGTGCTGCCCGCATTACGGTTTGTCCTGCGGCAACGACTTGGCCGGGTTCGGCGAGGGTAGCCGTGATCACTTCGGGCGCGTCCGCGCGGAGTGTTGTGTAGGTCAGCGCATTCTGGGCGAGGGCCACAGCCCTGGCAGCTCGGTCGAAGCGGCTCTGCGCCTCATCGGCGATCGCTTTTTGCTTGTCGAGGTCCGCGCTCGTTGACCACCCGCCCTGGCGAAGGCTGGAAACCCGGCTCAGTTCATTGACCGCCGAATCCCGGGCTGTGCGAGCGGCCTGCAGCTCGGCCTCCGCCTGCTGCAATTGGAGCCGCAAGTCGGTTGGGTCGAGCTCGGCCAGAGCCTGGCCCGGATCGACCACCTGGCCGGCATCGACAAGGCGGCGAATCACCTTTCCCGCTATGCGAAAGCCGAGATCGCTTTCCGTCCTGGCCCGGATTACTCCGGGCAGCCGGTGCTCGGGCGAGGAAGGCTGGAGCCGGACCGTCATCACCAACACCGGCTTCGCGGCCTCAGTCTGGCCTTCTGCGGCCTGGGCTGCACTGCCACCTAGCGCAAGCGCGAGGAAAAGGACGGGGGCCAGTTTCATCACGAAGCTCCGAAGTGGTCTGTTTGGAGGCGCCGACCCTGGCCGGCGGACTGATCTTGATCCCCCGTCGACCCAATGCAAGGCTCGGTGTTTAGAGCGCGATGGCTAAACTGGCCTGGAATTGGCTTGGCCCCCGTGTTGATCGAGCAGCTATGCAGTTTGCGTTCACCGAAGAGCAGAACCAGATCCGCGACGCGATCCTTCGCTTATGCGCCCGATTCAATGATGCGTATTGGCTGAATAAAGAGCGCGCGTCGGCCTTTCCTCACGAATTCTACGAAGCGGTTGCGGCCGATCGGTGGCTCGGGATCGCCATGCCCGAGGCTTATGGGGGAGCTGGGCTCGGGATCACCGAGGCCGCCCTGATGATGCAGGCGGTCGCGGAATCTGGCGCCGGGATGAGCGGTGCATCGGCCATCCATATGAACATTTTCGGCCTGAACCCGGTCGTGGTGTTCGGCACGCAAGCCCAGAAGGCGCGCATGCTGCCGCCGCTGATTGCGGGCCGCGACAAGGCTTGCTTCGGCGTGACCGAGCCGAATGCGGGGCTCAATACTGCGGCGATCAGCACCCGGGCCGAACGTGCAGGGGATTACTATCGGATCACGGGACAGAAGATTTGGACCTCTACCGCGCAGGTTGCAAACAAGATCCTGCTACTCGCACGCACCACCCCTCTCGATCAAGCAGGAAAGCCTACCAACGGCATGAGCCTGTTCTACACAGACCTTGATCGGTCGCATGTGGAAATAAAATTGATCCCAAAAATGGGCCGCCATGCCGTGGACTCGAACACTCTCTTCATAGACGGGATGAAGGTGCCGGCGGAGGACCGAATCGGCGAGGAAGGGGAGGGTTTTCGCGCCATTCTTCACGGCCTGAACCCCGAGAGGATTTTGATTGCCGCCGAGGCGATCGGGCTTGGCCGGGCGGCGCTCGCGCGGGCGGCGCGATATGCGAAGGAGCGGGTGGTATTCAATCGACCGATCGGCCAGAACCAGGCGATCGCCCATCCGCTCGCACACAGCTGGATGGAGCTGGAAGCTGCGAATTTGCTCACATTCAAGGCTGCCTTCTTGTATGATGCTGGACAGCCCTGCGGTGCGGAAGCCAATGCCGCCAAATACCTCGCTGCTGAAGCGGGTTACCGTGCGTGTGAGCGCGCCGTCATGACCCATGGCGGGATGGGCTATGCCCAAGAATATCATGTGGAGCGATTTTTCCGGGAGAGCCTCATTCCTCGCATTGCTCCCGTGAGTCCGCAGATGATCTTGAACTACATTGCCGAGCGGGTGCTGGGCTTGCCGCGGTCGTATTAGGATGCCCAATTAGTCCGAAAGTCGTTGTAGAGCGTCAGCCCGCCATCGACATAGAGCGTCTGCCCCGTGATGTACGCTGCATCGTCGGAGGCGAGAAAGGCGAAGGCGGCCGCAATCTCTTCGGCAGCAGCAGGGCGGCCTAGCGGGATGTGGGCTTCCACTTCCGCGCGCCGGGCCGGGTCATCGATCCAGGCGGCGTTGAGAGGCGTGACCGTGGCGCCCGGCGCCACGGCATTAACCCGGATTCCATGAGCGGCATATTCCAGCGCTAGCGTGCGCGTCACGTTGCCGACCGCCCCCTTGCTGGCGGAGTAGCCGAGATAGCCCGGCTTCGGAATGACTTCATGGACGGAGGAGTTATTAAGCACGACGCCTCGCCTTCGGCACTTGACGAGATGGCGGATCATGGCACGAGCGCAGAGCACGGTGCCGCGCAAGTTCACCGCCATGACGCGGTCGAACGCCGCCATGTCCATCTCAACCGTAGGCGCTTCGTGCGCGATCCCGGCATTGTTCACGAGCACGTCGAGGCCGCCGAACGCCTCCGCTGCGGCGGTGACGAAACGCTCGACCTCCGCCTCTTCGGCGACGTTGCCCGCCACGGCCAGATGCGGTCCCGCGGTTACGTGCGGCAGCAGCGCGGCGGCGGTTTCTAATGACCCCGACTGCAGGTCGTTCAGTGCCACCCGGGCCCCCTCGGCTGCGAAGCGTTCGGCCACCGCCCGGCCGATGCCCTGCACAGCGCCCGTCACCAGCACGCGAAGTCCGGCCAACCCGCGCATCTACACCTCCCAGCTATGGGCCAAGCCTGGTCGGCGCGCTGCCGGTTGTCAAAGCGCGGGTCCCAATTGCTCTCGGCTAAATAAGCCGATCAGCGATCGCCCGTTTGACTGCGCGCTAGACCCGATGTCCGTTTCCCCGAATCGGGGTGACCCGTCTCACTGGTGTGCCGGATCGAGGGTTGCGCCGGATGGGCCGGCGCCGAGCCTCACGCACAGAGGAGACGGGTCATGGAGCAGCGTATCACATTCATCGGTCTGGATGTGCATAAAG
>JAFAHH010000433.1 GCA_019237355.1 Acetobacteraceae bacterium
CCCCTCCGGATTTCACGAGCGGCCGGGCGGTGCCATTGGCCAAGGCCCAGGTATCCATGGTCCATTGCACCGTAGTCGGCGCGCATTGCGGCCCGGTCAGATCGCTCGTCGCGGTGCTCGAGGCAAGGAACGTCCGGTCCTTCTCGCGCAAGACCTGGTTGACGGCCAGCGCGACGGAAGAATTTGGGACATCAACAACCGCCGCGCCCCCATCCTGATCGACCCATTTGCGCGTAATCGCCGCCCCCACATCGGCCTTGTTCTGGTGGTCGGCGGAGAGGATTTCCACCCGCGGCGCTTTGGACCCCGCCTCCTTGGCGAAATCGTCGGCCGCCATCTGGGCGGCAATTACGGACTCCTTGCCGGAAAAATCGGCGTACGGGCCGGACATGTCATTGAGCACGCCGATCTTGATCGTGGTTGCTGGTGATTGCCCCCATGCCGCATTGCCGAGCAGCATGGAGAGGGCTAGGGCGATGGCCAATGTGGCCCGCATTCTGGAGATCCTTTCGTTGTGGCGGTGGTAAAGCGCGCTTGCGGCCAAAAAGCCGAATAGCGCTTTTAGCCGAGACTTAAGGCAGTATTCGCTTTAACGTGAAATAACCGTGCTCAGGCTGCCGTAGCTGTCTTTCCTGCCAGCCCCGGCCGGGCCGCCGTCTCAGGGCCAAGCCGAGCGCGGTTAGTTCTTGATCGCGGCCTTCCGGCCGACGTCGCTCCAATGCGTCCAGCTCGCCCTGAACGAGATCGCGGTCCCGGACTGCATGGCGTAGGCGCGCAAGCTGCTTTTGGAGCTGCTCTCGATAGCTCGACGGATCGCGATTGGCCGTGTCCTTGATGGCGCCCTTAATCGCGTTGAGAACGCCCTGATCTTCTTTACCAAGATAAGCATCGCGCTGAGCGAGTATTGCTTCCCGCCGCGCATCGGTCATCTCATCTCGGCAAACACAATGATCAGCTTCGGCGAGATCGTGAAAAACTCCTTTGCCGCATTCTCTGGCAGTTTCAGCTTATCGAGATTCTCCCGCAAGGCCTGTAAGCCGGCCGTGAAGCGCGATGATAAGCCGTGAAGCGCGATGATAAATAGTGTGGCTTGCGAATCTCGGCAAAAACGCTGGTCCGCAAGTTGGAGAGATTGCTATTCGCGCCGGCCAGCTCGTCCTCGAGCCGCCGCCGCTCCTCCTGCGCTTGATGGTCCTGATCGAAGCGATCCTTGTGGTCGCTCGCGAGCTTGTCGCGCTGAGCGATGAGAATGGCCAGCCTGCCGTTCAGGTCCCGTAGCTCCCGAACCAGCCGGTCCCAGCCAGCTTGTTGCGCCGCTAGCCCCTTTTCGCCCTTTGCCGTCGAATTGCGCGTCTTCTCTTCCCAATATCGGTCCATTAGCTTGCCGAACTGAGCCGATCAAGCTCGCGGACCGGGAGCGCGAGCGCACGCCCAGCCGTCGCGGATCAGGGTGCACCTGAAATGGCCGAACGACGTCTGGCTGCGGGTGCCAGATCGCCGGCATTCTGATCGAATCCGTTGACACATCCGCGCTGCCCATGTCTCAGCCAGGCAGAGATCCCCTTCGGAAGCTTTGAGCCTGCGCCCGCTGCGCGGCCTCGACATGCGGTTCGGCCAGGTCCGAAGCGTCGGTGATGTTGCTTTGAGCCTGGGTAGCATGCCATGGAGACGTGGCCAAGTTCGCCGAAGCCGGCGTTTGCGAACGGGATTGAGGGTTTTGCTTTCGGAGCTTGCCGCCGCATTTACCCTATTGACCAGGCTCCCGCTCACTCGGCGCAACCAGGCGCACACAAACGAGACGTTCGCGAACGCGGTGTGGGCCTATCCCATTGTTGGTGTGGCGGTCGGCGGGATCGCCGCGGCGGTGTACGGACTATGCGTCGGCATTGGCCTTAACCCCTCCCTGGCCGCGATCTGCGCACTCACGGCAACCGCATTGGTGACTGGTGCCTTGCATGAGGACGGTCTTGCCGACCTGGCCGATGGGTTCGGCGGCGGCAACTCGAGGGAGCACAAGCTGGCGATTATGCGCGACAGCCGTATCGGCACTTACGGTGTCTCGGCGCTGATATTGTCCCTGGCGGCCCGCGGCGCCGCGCTCGCAACCATCGCCGCGCCAGACAAGGTGGGAACGGCCCTGATCGCAGGGGCGGCGATCGGGCGCGGCGCCATGATCGTGCCACTTCTGGCACTCGCACCGGCACGCGAAGATGGACTGGCCGCACACCTCCACGCGACACCCCGGGCCCGCGCATTCGTTGGCTTGATATTGGCGGCCGCGTCAGCCTTCTTCCTGCTGCACCCTGCCGCAGCGATTGCGGCGACGGTGAGTGCCATGCTCGCAGCTGTTTGCTTGAGCGGTCTCGCCCAGCGACAGATCGGGGGCTATACCGGCGATGTATTCGGTGCCGCCGAGGTGATCGCGGAATGCATGGTGCTCGGGGTGCTCGCGACGAGCGGAGGCGTCGGCATCCAATGACGCAGACGCTCTCAATGAGGGCGATCAGGCGGATAACATAGCTGTATTAGCTAGGATTTGATCTGACGGTCAGTGTCGGATGTCTGAGTCGATGCACGTGTGCTTAGCAATCAAGCGGCCATCAGTTTCTCCTTGGCCATGGGGAGCGCGTCAACAAAAGTCTGCATCGGGGTCTTGCCGAAGCACCAGCGGCCTTGATGCGATCTTTGCTGATTGTAACCAGCAATCCATTGGTCGAGGTCTGCCTGTAGCTCGTCGATGCTTCTATAGATGTTTTTACGGAACACCACGCGATAGAACTCGTCGAGCAAGGTTTTGTGGAAGCGCTCGCAGATGCCGTTAGTTTGTGGGCTCTTGGTCTTGGTACGGCTGTGATCGATGTCCTCGATGGCGAGATAGAGCTCGTACTCATGCCGCTCGGGGCTGCCGCAGTATTCGGTCCCACGGTCAGTTAGTACCCGGCAGAGCCGGATATCGTGCTCATCCTAGAATGGTACGACCCGGTCGTTGAGCAGGTCGGCGGCGGTGATCGGCGTCTTGCGGTCGTAGAGCTTGGCGAACGCCACCTTGGCGTAGGTATCGATGAAGGTCTGCTGGTAGATGCGCCCGATGCCCTTCATGTTGCCGACATAGAAGGTGTCCTGTGCGCCGCAGTAACCGGGGCATTCGCTCTCGAATTCGCCATGCGCTTCCTTTTCCGCCTTGGCGCGCTCGAGCGCCTGGACCTGAGATTCGGTAAGGATCAGGCCTTCCTGCGCCATCTTCGCTTCGAGCGCTTTCAGCCGGTGCTTCATGGTGGCGAGGTCATGGCGCTGCCACACGCAGCGCACCCCGGCCGGGGAAATCGCCAGGCCGCGTTTAGCCAGCTCATTGGAGACGCGCAGCTGGCCCCAGGCCGGCTGGTCGACTGCCATTTCGACCACAGCGGCCTCGATCTCAGGGGCGGTGCGGTTCTTGATGATGGGCTTGCGGCGGCTGATCTCTGCCAGCGCGAGTTCGCCGCCTTTGTCATACATTTCCTTCAAGCGATAGAAGCTGTCGCCGCTATAGCCGAGCATCCGGCATGCCTGGCTGACATTGCCAAGCTGCTTGGCCAGTTCCAGCAGCCCGACCTTGGCCCGGATGATCTTCTGTTCTTTGGTCATATTGGTCTCCGTCACCGCCAGTGGGCGATGCGCGGTCCCCGCTCCGGGTGAGAACCGCGCCCGCCCACCGGCTCCAGTTTGCGAAAACCAACACTGTTTGTCAGATTAAATCGGAGCTATCACAACATAGCACACGATCCCGGATTTCCAGCCGCGCCGTCGTTTCAGTCCTCGGCAGCATCAAGAACTCTGGAGTGGTCGTCGATCCAACGAACGCCTCGCTGGTTCATCACCTGGCCGGCGGTCTGGTATCTCAAGCCTCGTCGTATTGGCGCTCATCGTGCGAGGCTGAGCAATTGCTCCACGTCGACATGGGCCTCTATATGCTCCGCGAGCCTGTCCAACGCCGCCTCTACGATCGATTCATAACAGTTTGCGCTAGGCGACGCACCCAGCCCGGCCAGCCACGCCGCGCGGCACGCATCAGCAGCGAATAGCCCGTGCACATAAGTGCCGCACACATGTCCATCCGGGGACATGGCGCCATCGTTGCGGCCGTCATCGAACCGAACCAGCGGACGCGTGGTCGCCGGGCCTACGCTACGGCCGACATGCATTTCATAGCCGACGAACCGCGCACCGCTCGTAATCACTATCCCGGTTACGGGCGCCAGGCGCTTGCTGCCGCCCAGCACGGTATCGATCTCGAGTAGACCAAGCCCATCCACTTCGCCTGGTGGCCCCTCGATGCCCTCTGGATCGGCGATGCTCCGGCCGAGCATCTGATAGCCGCCGCACAGTCCAAGTACCCGCCGGCCAGCCCGCGCGAACGCGGCCAGGTCGAGGTCCCATCCCTCGGTACGCAGCGTCGCCAAGTCGGCGATGGTTGCTTTCGACCCGGGTAGGATGATCAGGTCGCAGCCGAGCGGTAGTGGCGTCCCGCGGGACACCACCTGTAGATCCACGTCCGCCTCGGCTCGCAGCGGATCGAGGTCGTCGAAATTGGCGATGCACGGCAGCCACGGCACGGCGATGTGCAGGCGCGCGCCGGGCCGCCGGTCAAGCCCACGACCGGCCAGTTCGATCGAGTCTTCCGCGGGCAGCGCCTTTACCGCGTCCAGGTGCGGCACCAGGCCGAGTGCCGGCCAACCGGTCCGCTCGGCGATCAGCCGCATCCCGTCGGCGAACAACGAGGTATCGCCGCGCATCCGATTGACGATAAACCCACAAATCATCGCGGCATCATTCGGATCGAGCACCATGCGCGTGCCGACGATGCTGGCGATGACACCACCGCGATCGATGTCGCCGACCACCACCACGGGCACATCCGCGGCGCGCGCAAACCCCATATTGGCGATATCGCAAGCGCGCAGATTGATTTCCGAAGCGCTGCCAGCGCCTTCCACCAGCACGATGTCGGCTTGTTCCCGCAACCGCGCATAGCTGGCCAGCACCCGCGGCAGCAGGCGTGCCTTGATGGCCTGATAGTCGCGCGCGCGGATCGAGCCGGCCATGCTGCCCTGCACCACCAACTGGGCGCCAGTGCCACTCTGTGGCTTCAGCAAAACCGGATTCATGTGCACATTCGGCGCGACGCCGCAGGCACGTGCCTGCAAGGCTTGCGCGCGGCCGATTTCACCGCCATCGGCGACGGCCGCATTGTTGGACATGTTTTGCGGCTTGAAAGGCAGCACCGAAAGGCCACGATGCGCCAAGGCACGCGCCAGTCCCGCCACCAGCACGGATTTGCCGACGCTGGAGCCGGTACCCTGGAACATCAGCGCGCGCGCGCGCATCAGAACTCAATGCCCGGCTGCGCTTTCACCCCGGCGGCGAAATGGTGTTTCACCATGCTCATTTCCGTCACCAGGTCGGCTGCCTCAATCAACGCCAGTTTGGCATTGCGGCCGGTGACCACAACATGCAGACCCGGCGGCCTGTTCCGCAGTGCCGCCAGCACGTCCTCAAGCGGCAGGTACCCGTAGCGCAACGCAATATTCAGTTCGTCCAGAATCAAAAGTGCCAGATCGGGTTCGTGCATCAGCGCTACCGCCTGATCCCAGGC
>JAFAHH010000609.1 GCA_019237355.1 Acetobacteraceae bacterium
GCTGATCGAGCAGCGATCGGTTCGACCGCTGTTGCGCGAAATCATCTGATCGGTCGAAATCACTTCTCCTCGGTTGCCGTGCCGCCCTGATCGAGTACGACCCGAACACGCCTGCCGTTTCTGGTGGCCTGCGCCTGCCACTGCGCATTTTGGTCGAGGTGTAGATCGGTAATGTGGGCGTAGCTGTAATAGCGCAGCGAACGGCGCGCTTGCTCTGCGGTGATCCCGCTTCGGGCCGCCGCACCCTGCTCTGCGCCAAGGGTACCGGCCGATGTCGTGGACGGGTTTGCCATCCTGCCCTGGGTAAGGCCCGCCGCGCTCGGGTTGACCGCCGGGTTGCGCGCCGGCGGCGAATCGGCCGAAATAGCCGGTGCGCCGGGACCCACAAAAGTATTCGTCTGAGGAATGCCGGTCTGTGCCCACGCCCACCCCGTTCCCGCGAGCATCATCGCCGCACCGAAAACAACTTTTCTGCCGATTACGCTGGGCTCCTTTCTTGGAACAGACCGCACCAAAGAACGGCGAGGCGGCGCCGTCGGTTCCGGGAGCGGGGTTTAATGCGGCCAGCCGCGACGGCTCGCGTAATCGGTCATGCTGAGGCCATAGAGGATCATGAGCCAGAAAAAGCCGGTGCCGGCGAAAATCCATTTCAATGACGGCGGGCCCTTCAGGCGCATGAACAGGATGTAAACGACCGCCGCTTGGGTCGCAGCGATGCCGTATTCGACGGCCGGCGCATAAACGCCCATGCCGAGGAAAGCGGTCAGCACGCTGATGCCGGTGAGCAGGACCAGCACCACCCAGGCGACGACATACAGCAGAGCCGGTTCGTGCTTGGCTGCAGCTTTCATGAGCGTCCCACAAGGTAAATGGTGGGATAGAGGAAGATCCAAACTGTATCGACAAAGCTCCAATAGAGGCCGACCACCTCCAGCGGCGCGTAATAGGCAGGCGCCAGATCGCCGCGCCGAACACGCGAGAGCGTGTAGAAGATGAGGCCAATGCCGATCGTCAGGTGCAGCGCGTGCAGCCCGGTGGCAATGAAATAAAATACCCAGAACAGCTCGCCTGCCGGAGCCTCCTCGGGCTTGATAATGAAATTGATCGATGGCACTTCTTGATTGCTGTAATCCAGATACCATTCAAACCCCTTGATGCATATGAAAACGATGCCAAGAGCGGCGGTGGCGAGCAGCCAATTTCTCAGTGCACGGCGCCGCCCATCGGCCGCTGCATCGATCGCGAGCACCATCGTCAGGCTGCTGGTCAGCAATATGCCAATATTAAGGCTGCCGCACCACAGCACCGTGTTTTTCGCCGCTTCGGAGAATTCTTTTGGGTATGCGTTGCGGTAGATGTAGTACGCAAAGATCAGCGCGCCGAAGAACAATGTCTCGGTTGCGATGAACACCCACATCCCGAGCTGCGCCGTCTCGCCCTGCTGAGACAGCGTCGCATATTGGATTTCGGGGTGCAGACTACGCATTCACCGCGCCGTTTTGTGCCGTGAAGCTGCCCTCCTGAGGGTCATACAGGTAGGGTCCTGCGGTTACGATGGGTGTACGAGCGAAATTGCGCGTCGGCGGCGGCGACGGCGTCTGCCATTCGAGACCGGTCGCGCGCCACGGGTTGGGACCGGCACGCTCGCCGCGCAACAACGACCAGCCGAGATAACCGAGCGGCAGAATGTAAGCCACAGCCAGGATCGATGCGCCCGCCGAGGACAGCACGTTCCAAGATTGCCATTCAGGCGGGTAGGTGTAATAGCGCCGTGGCATGCCGAGATAGCCGAGAATGAACTGCGGGAAAAACGTCAGATTGAAACCCACGAAAGTCAGGACCGCGGCCATTCGCGCCCACATCTCCGGGTAGAGCCGGCCGGTGATCTTTGGCCACCAATAATGCAGTCCGCCGAAGAACGCGCTGACCGTGCCGCCGACCATGATGTAATGGAAATGTGCAATAACAAAATACGTGTCCTGCAGGTGTACATCGAGGGCCAAGGTCGCCACCATCAGCCCGGTCAAGCCGCCGATTGTAAATAACAGCACGAAACCGAGTGCGTAAAGCATCGGTGCATCAAAGGTGATGGAGCCTTTGTGCAGACTTGCGGTCCAGTTGAACACTTTGATCGCCGATGGCAATGCGACGAAAAATGTCATCAACGAGAAAACGACACCGGCATAGATCGACATGCCGGCAGTAAACATGTGATGACCCCAGACAAAAAACGTCAGGATGGCAAGCGAGATCAGCGCGATTGTCATGCCGCTGTAGCCGAAGATCGGCCGGCGCGCAAAGCAGGCGATCAGTTCACTTACCAGACCCATTGCCGGCAGTATCATAATGTAGACCGCCGGGTGCGAGTAAAACCAGAACATGTGCTGAAACAGGATCGGGTCGCCGCCGCGCGATGGATCGAAAAGACCGACCCCCATGAACCGTTCCATTGCCACCAGAAGCACGGTCATCGCCAATACTGGCGTGGCCAGCAGCATGACAATGCTGACGGTGTAGATGCCCCAGACAAACAACGGCAGACGCATCCAGGTCATTCCAGTGGCGCGCAGCCGGTGTACGGTCACGACGAAATTGAGCCCGGTCATGATCGATGAAAAGCCGTTGACGAACACCGCCAATGTTCCGGCGATGACGTAACCGTTCGCAAACAGCGTCGAATACGGCGTGTAAAATGTCCAGCCCGTGTCGATGCCGCCCATGATGAGCGCGTAAAGCAAAATAAGCCCCGACAGGTTGAACACGTACCAGCTGCCAAGATTGATGCGCGGAAACGCCAAATCATGTGCGCCGATCGCCAGCGGCAGAATAAAATTGCCGAGCGTCGTCGGGATCGACGGGATCAGAAAAAACCACACCATGAGGATCCCGTGCATCGTGAACACGCGGTTGTACATGTCTGGCTGAAGCAAACCCTCCGGCGTCGCTAAATGGAGTCGGATCAAGGTCGCCGCGAAGCCGCCAATAAAGAA
>JAFAHH010000621.1 GCA_019237355.1 Acetobacteraceae bacterium
CTGCCGACAAGCTCGGGGCCGGCGTGGCCAAGGCGCTGCTCGGCAAGGCGGCTCTGCCGGACGATTTACCGTTCGTGACCGGGTCGATCGGGCTGCTCGGTACCCGGCCGAGCTACGAGATGATGACCGGCTGCGACACGCTACTGATGATCGGATCACGGTTTCCTTACACCGAATTCCTGCCGAAAGAAGGTCAGGCACGCGGCGTGCAGATCGATCTCGATCCGAAGATGGTCAGCATGCGCTACCCTATGGAAGTCAACCTGATCGGGGACAGTGCTAAGACGCTACGCAAAGTGCTTCCCTTGCTCGAACGCAAGAGCGACCGCTCCTGGCGGGAATCGGTCGAAAAAAACGTCAAGGATTGGTGGGAGGTTCTCAAGAACCGAGCAATGAATGACGCTAGTCCGATCAACCCACAACGCGTCTTCTGGGAGCTGTCGCCCCGGCTGCCTGAGAAATGCATTATCGCCTGCGACACCGGTTCGGGCACCAATTGGTATGCCCGCGATGTCAAAATCCGCCGCGGCATGATGGCCTCGGTGTCGGGTTCGCTGGCGACGATGGGGCCCGGCATGCCTTATGCGATCGCCGCCAAGTTCGCCTACCCCGATCGCGTCGTCCTTGCCCTGTGCGGCGATGGTGCGCTGCAAATGAACGGCATGAACGAGCTGATCACCGTCGCCAAATACTGGAAGAAGTGGAGCGACCCGCGGCTTGTCGTTCTCGCGCTCAACAATCGCGATCTGAACCAGGTCACCTGGGAAATGCGCGCGATGGCGGGCAATCCGAAATTCGAAGCGTCGCAGGATCTCCCCGATGTGCGCTACTCGCAATACGCCGAGCAGCTCGGGCTCAAGGGCATTTTCGTCGACAAGCCGGACCAGATCGCCTTGGCCTGGGAGGCTGCCCTTGCTGCCGACCGGCCCTGCGTCCTTGAAGCCATGACCGATCCCGACGTGCCACCGCTGCCGCCGCACATCACCTTGAAGCAGGCTCAGGCGTTTGCGACGACCCTGATCAAGGGCGACCCCAGCCAGTGGCAGGTAATCAAAGAGACCGCCAAGGAGGTCGTTGCGGATCTGGTCCCGGGCGGCGGCTGATTAAGGCTCAGGCAACTGGATCACCTCGCATGGAATCGGCGGTGGTGAACCGGCCAGCACTGGATGCACCGGTCAGGGATCGGCCCGCGATGCGGCCGTGGCGCCCGACATCGTCCCGGCAACTAGCTGCCGGGACGATCCCGTCGCAGCCGCTGAGACAGCCGTCGGTGGCACGGCGGCTTGGTGCCGGAGTGTTGTGGGCCGGCCTCGCGGCCCTCGGCGCTGCGATGGTGTACCGCTTGGTCGAGAGGCCTCGGCGCACTGTACCGCAACAGACGCGCGAACCGGAGCACGTTACCGCTGCACGATATCTCAACGGTGCTGCGGCGGTTCTTTCCTTCAGTGTGCTGACCGACAGCGCCATGGAGCATTACCGCGGCGCCTACCATAATCCCGCGATGTATCTGGCGCCGACCGTGGCGGCTAGCGCCCTGGCTAACAGCGTTCATATGACCGTTACCCCGGAACATTTCGGCATTGCGCGCACGATGCTTGCGAGCATTGCGCTGGCCACTGGGCTCGGCGGCTTCGCCTTTCACACTTACAACCTCACCAAGCGCGAGGGCGGCCTCAACTTGCTGAACCTCTTTTACGGGGCGCCCCTCGGCGCGCCATGGGCGATGACGCTCTCCGGGTTGGCAGGGCTTGCCGGCTCACGCCTCGTCGCCGAGAGTGAGCAAGATCAACCAGGACGGCTTCTCGGGCTCCCGGCCGGGCCGCTGCTGGCGTGGGCTACAGCGGCCGGGCTGGTCGGCACGGTGGCGGAAGCGGGACTGCTGCATTTTCGCGGCGCCTTCCATAACCCGTTCATGTTTTTGCCGGTGACTTTGCCGCCAGTGACGGCTATCGGATTGGCTCTGGCCGCGAGCAACCCCGGTTTCATCCGCTGGGCCAAGCCGTTGTTGCAGGCGACAGCTGCAATGGGGATCGCCGGTTCCGGCTTTCACGCCTATGGCGTCTCTCGAAATATGGGCGGCTTTTACAACTCGAGCCAAAATGTGCTGAACGGACCGCCATTGCCGGCCCCACCCTCGTTTTCGGGAGTGGCGTTGGCCGGGCTAGGTGCCATCAAGCTGATGGAAGCGCATCAATGAGCGAGGCGTTTCACCATCGCTTTCCGACCTATGAAGTTCTGGACAAATGGGATTCGCCGTCCTGGAATGACCAGACGCGAGCCGTCATCAAGAAGCGGCTTGAGGACGTGCCGGAACGGCGGTTCTTGAGCGAGACCGAGTGGGAAATATTGGTCGCGATGTGCGATCGTTTGATCCCGCAGCCCGACCGCGGCAATCGCCCGGTTCCGATCGTGCCGTTTATTGACGAGAAGCTGTTCAAGAACCAAGGCGACGGGTACCGGTTTGAAGGGATGCCGCCTATGCGGGAAGCCTGGCGGCAGGGCATCAAGGCGATCGACGAGGAAGCCCGCGCCCACTGGGGCGGCGGCTTCCGCGAGCTACCGCACAATCAGCAAGAAGCGGTTCTGGGGGCGATCCAGCACAATGACATTCGCAGCAGCGCCTGGGACGGGTTGTCGCCCCGGCGGTTCTTTTCGGCCCTGCTGCGCACCACCGTAAGCGTTTATTACGCGCACCCCGCGGCCTGGAACGAGATCGGTTTTGGCGGGCCGGCGTCGCCGCGGGGCTATTTTCGGCTCGGCTTCGACCGCCGAGACCCTTGGGAAGCGGAAGAGCGCTATGACTAATAGCCCGCAGGCAAAAGACGGGCGCGCGCCGGATGTGTTTCGTCCCGGCGGCTGGATCCCGATGCGCTGTTATCGTGACGAGGACGAGGTCGATTTTGCCATCG
>JAFAHH010000790.1 GCA_019237355.1 Acetobacteraceae bacterium
CAGGTCGGGTATCAAGGCGCAGGACATTGCCGCAATCGGCATAACCAACCAGCGCGAAACGGCCGTCGTCTGGGACCGCCTCACGGGCGACCCGGTTTACAATGCCATCGTCTGGCAGGATCGACGGACCGCCGGCCTCTGCGACAAGCTGAAGCGTGATGGGCTCGAGGAGTTGGTTCAAGAGAAGACTGGTCTGGTCATCGACCCCTATTTCTCGGGCACGAAGGTGGCCTGGATTCTGGCCAACGTTCCGGGCGCACGCCAAAGGGCAGAGCGCGGAGAGCTCGCTTTCGGCACCGTCGACAGCTGGCTCTTATGGAAGCTCACCGAGGGGGCGGTGCATGTCACCGACGAGACGAACGCGTCCCGCACGTTGCTTTTCAACATCCACAGCCGGGACTGGGACGATCAGCTATTGAAAGAGCTCGATGTGCCCAGGTCGCTATTGCCTCTGGTGCAGAGTTCGAGCGAGATCTACGGCGAATGCGCAGGTCCGCTTGCCGGAGTACCGATCGCGGGCATTGCCGGAGATCAGCAATCGGCTCTGTTCGGGCAGATGTGCCACCACCCCGGGATGGTCAAGAATACATACGGAACCGGTTGTTTCATGCTGGCAAATACGGGGGAGAAGCCGGTCCCTTCGAAGAATAAGCTGCTTACGACGATTGCCTGGAGGCTCAGTGGGGTCACTTGTTACGCTCTGGAGGGAAGCGTTTTTATCGCCGGCGCCATAGTCCAATGGCTCCGGGATGGCATCCAGATAATCCGCTCTTCGTCTGAAGTGGAGGAGTTGGCCGCAAGCGTTCCCGATAGTGGCGATGTGTACATCGTGCCTGCTTTTGCCGGCCTGGGGGCGCCACATTGGGACCCTTATGCCCGCGGCGCCGTCATTGGGATCACCAGAGGCACGACACGCGCGCATCTGGCGCGAGCCGCATTGGAGGGGATCGCCTTTCAGGTCGCGGATATTCTGCTGGCAATGGAAGCCGATGCGGGAATTCAGCTCAACGAGCTGCGGGTGGATGGAGGTGCGGCGAACAACAATCTTCTGATGCAGTTTCAGGCAGACCTTCTCGGCATCCCCGTCGTGCGCGCCAAGAACGTCGAGACGACGGCCCTCGGCTCGGCTTATCTGGCCGGCCTCGCGGCCGGATACTATCGGTCGATTGACGAGATTGCCTCCCAATGGGCTCCCGACCGCAGCTTCGAGCCGTCGATCAGCGCGGACCGGCGCGAGACCATGCGGGCCAGATGGAATAAGGCTCTTGCCCGCTCAAAATCCTGGATCGAAGCTTAATTGGAGTGCCGATTTGATTACCGGCTCGTCCGCGGGGGCGAGGCTATTAATCGATTACGGTTGCGAGCGGATTCCTGGTATCTCCGACGAGCGATGGGACGAAAGCGCCGCATTGGCTCCCGGCTGAGCCGATTCGACACTGATGTTGGCACTATCATCCTCCCCGGCAAAGCCGATTTGGCGTCCTATTTTGCCTGTCAGCAGTGCCGCACTCAAAAGCCCAACGACCGCGATTGGCGAGACGACGCCGTAGCCAAACGCCTGCACCAGCGGCCCGGCCAGAACTGTACCCAACAGGGTGGCCATCGCGCTGCTGGCGGCCAGAAGACCCATTGCGGCCCCTTCTCCGATTGGGCTCAGGCTCGCAGCGAGCCCGGTGCCGGAGACGCTGAGGATGGGCCAGGCAAGAACCACGAACAGGAAACCGAGCACGGCCAGGGCCGGCGCATTTGAGAACGACGCCAAAGTCAGAGCCGCAAGAACCGCGAAGCCGGCAATACGCACAGCGAGGCCAAACCGGAAGACGAGCCGGTTCCCGTGCCGCTGTGACACGCGGCCGGCTAGTGCGAACAATCCGATGCCGAGCCCCGCCGCCAGAGCATAAAGCAAGGAGGTTGTTGCGGGAAGAATGCCATAGCTACTTTTCATAATCAGCGGGTAGTAAGCAAAAAATGGCGCCACCCCAAAGTTGATTGCGGCCCAGGCCGACAGAAAGCGTCCGAATTCCCCGCTCAGCGCCCTCGGCAGGCGGGTCAAGGCCTCGCGTTGCAGGTGGTGAGAGTGGTGCAAGATGCCTCCGACCGGCGGGCCGGAATGAAACCCGCCCATCAGTTGACTCCATGCGAGGGACGGCAGGCGCATGCCATGTGGTCGTCCATCCGATGGCAGGCCAAGGTGACCGACCACGATTGCCAGGGCCGACAACGCGGCAGCCAACCACAAGCCATAGGCGAGCGGGCCGCGAGCGATCAGTCCTGCAATCAGCAGTCCGGCCAGCTGACCGGCTCCGCTGAAACTCTGGAGCCATCCGATGCGGGGGTTCCATTCGGATCTCGGTGCGAAATGAAACACGAACAGCGGCGCGACGGTGGCAACCGCGCCGGCTCCGAAACCGCACACCACAGCCAAGGGGACCCAGCTGCCGAGAGCCGAGGACCCTGTGGCGGCGCCCAGTCCCAGGGACAGTGCGCCAAAACCGCCAAAAAACACTGGGCGGAAGAGCTGATAGCGTTCTGCCAGAAGGCCCAACAACGGCGCCGGCAGCAAACCGGCATTGTAGGCGCCGATCACATAGGCGATATGGCCGAGGTCTCGGGTGGTGCTCGCCACCATCAACGGCAGCAGGAACGGCAGCATTCCAGAGGTGATCAGGCTGAGGATCAGGTAGGCCAGATACCACGGCGCCAGATACTGCCGTGGACTCCCCGGCGCGCCCTCGTCGACAGCATCGTTGCCCATTTCTCAGCAGATCTTGGCGTCGGCCGTGAGAGCGTTTTCTACTCGGACGCCGTCGAACCAGCGCACAAAAGCTGCTCCAGCATAGCGCTCACTTGCATATTCCGGAAACCACAAAGAGTTTTTTCCCACACGCGGTGCCTTGACCTGGGTCAAGCAGACCCGCGATCCAATCGGCGCCGGACGAATTCACGGCCCCCCAGCCACCTGCCGGGTGCGGTTAATATCCCGCTTGCCGAACTGACTGACCGGACCGCGGACTGGCCCGACGTAAACAGCCGATCGGGTCGATCGGCGCTCGCCGCGTGCCGCAGTGGAGCTGTCGGCAGCTGGTCTCAAGGATGTCGCGTTCTTCGGCACGGCACGGACGGTTTGGCATTAGCGGGGACTGACCCTGGAATGAACTCGTCGCCAACCGGCTAGTGTGATGCCCCTCAATTGCTGTGACTATTCTTCGGGACATCGGATCCGGGCTAACAAGGAAAGCCCTCCCCCTCCGGTGGGGGAGGGTTGGGTGGGGGTGATGGCGCCATAGTACGAGCGCCGAAACGGAGTTCATTCGCTTCCTCTTTGAACTAATAACAAGTGTTTCATGTCCACTGCTAGCTCGGCAACGGGCTGAAGTCTACGGGCTTACCTGCTGCGAGCCACAATATTTGAGCGGAAGTTCACCCCCACCCCACCCTCCCCCTCAAGGGGGAAGGCTTTACTCTACGGCGGGGATGTAAAGCTATTTGCGAGACACGACACTAGCATCTC
>JAFAHH010000830.1 GCA_019237355.1 Acetobacteraceae bacterium
CGCGCGCGATCAGCGGGGCGGCAAGCCATTTCCTTTCAAATCAAGTTCCTGAGCTCTACGCCGGAATCAACTCGCCTTTCCCGGTCCAATATCTTGGAGCCAATGTGCCGCAGGCCTGGGCGGCGGGCTCGGCCTTCATGATGCTGCGAGCCATCCTGGGGTTCTTACCGAAGGCGCCCGAAGGTAAGTTGTACGTTGATCCTGTATTGCCGGAATGGCTTAGCGATCTGACTATTTACGACCTTCGGCTCGGCGACCGGAAATTCGATATTCGTTTTTGGCGCGAGGAAGGGGATAGCCATTTTGAGGTGCTGAAAGGCGAACCCAGCGCCGTAGTGCGCGGCTCGCCCATTCCCTGGGGTGCTTAATCAGACAGATTTTTCGTTTGCAGAGCGCGATCAGGCTTTCCGTCCCCGGAGCGCCGCAAGGCGACCTCCGGGGGTTTCCACCAAAAGAAGGCCAGGGGCTTTGCCCCTGGACCCCAGCAAAGGCACAGCCTTTGCAATCCAATCGCTTAGTGCATGGGGTCTGGGGCCTTTCGGCACCAGCCCTTTCACTCAGGGTGAAGGCGGCCTAGCCAGTTTGTTGTTGTTGCACCTGCCGCCGCATCGCCGAGATTAGTGCTTGCACATTGTTCCCATTACGGGCTAGATACGATGCGTAGTCGCTGCGCTGTGTCAGCCGCAAGCTGGTGCCTTCGGCAATCACATCGACTATTCTGGGGCTACCGTTAACATTTGCAACCACCCAGTTGACATCGGCCGGCGCCTGGCCCGGCCGTGTCACTGTGGTGTTGACCACCTCACCTTCTCCGCGTCGTTCGCTGTGATTGATGGTAAACCGGACACCCCTATATTCCCCGAGATGGCCCATAATGTTGTTCAGCAGTACCTCGTGAAACAATTGCACATATTGTTGCTGCTGCTCCGGTGTTGCATCGCGCCAGAAGCGGCCTAGACAAAACCGGGCAATACCGTCGACATCAACGGAACTATCAACCACCTGCTGCAAGTGGGGACGCTTCTCCGCTTCGGTGCCAGATCCATTGACAATGCCCACTAACCGGTCGCCGACATCTTTGATGAAATTCGCGTCCTGGCCAGCTTGCGCCCACACCGAGCTAGGCATCAACGCCGCGAGCGCCGCGAAGCCAGACAAGATGAGGAAAATGCGGCGTGTTCGCATAGTAATCAGGCCTCCCTTCAGCCAGCAGTATTATCGAGCCGGCTGGGCGAACCACACCGGTACCGTCGCGCGGTGATCTTCAGCAGCGTTGCGAATTTGGCTCTCCCGATGCTGGCGATAAAGGCTCCGGAATGTGGCATACGGGTCAAGTGCCGTCTTCTTGATGCTGTCCACATCGTCGATGTGCCGGGAGCGTTCATCGACCGCAGACGTGACATACCGGCTCCAGCCGAACGCCGTCGTCGCCGCGCCCTGCCCCAGCCAGGTGAACGGATCAAGCACAATGTCCGTGCCAAACCCAGCGGCATCCCGTGGGCTGGATGGCCCCAATACCGGCAGGAACAGAAACGGCCCGGCGGGAATACCCCAAAGCGCAAAAGCCATGCCAGCATCACTGTCGTGGGCTGGGTAGCCCCAATTCTTCGCGAAATCGAATATGCCAACCACCCCTACTGTGGTATTGATCAGAAAGCGCATGGTTGTATCGCCCGCGCGGCGGGGCCTGCCCTGAGCCATGTCGTCGGCGAGCCTGATCGGCGTGGCGAGATTTTGCAGCACGTTGTGCACCCCAGTTCGTACCCGCTCGGGCACTACTTTTCGGTAGCCCACGGCGACCGGGCGTAAGATGTACGTGTCCAGCTTGTCGTTGATGGCGTAGAAGACCCGGTTCGTCGGCTCGAGGGGATCATTGGTTTGGCGATACTCCTCGAGCGCTTCAGGTTCGCTCGCCGGAGGTTGTTTAGCGCAGCCGGCCAGCAATCCAAGCAAAAAAGCGATCGGCAGGATATGGTTCATGAGGGGGCGCATCGTCTTCCTCGATCGGCCAGGCTGATAGCGATGGCAGGATCATGCCATCGCCGGTGGTAGGGCGCGGATATTGCTTTGTATCACGCCTCAAAGGCGGCGCAACGTGAGCCTGGTTGACAAATGCATCGGCTTTGGGGTGGTTCTGTCCTAGGCTCATTCTCGAGTCGGCTGCGCGTGGTTCACGAGCCCGTGAAATGGCCCGCAGACAAACAGCTAGAGGGTTCAACCGGCATGAACCGGCCCTCGTAATTTGGGAGCCAGGATGAATCATACTACCGCTACGTTACAGCGCTGGCTCAATGGCCCCCGCTTCGCAGGTCTGCCGATGCGCGAAGCAGGCCACCCTGTGCCGCTGCTGAGCTTTGAGTTCTTCCCGCCCAAAACCGAGGCCCTGGAACAGCAGCTTTGGGCCTGCATCCGCCGCCTCGAGCCCCTGGCCCCGCGCTTCGTCTCGGTCACCTATGGCGCGGGCGGAAGCACGCAGGCCCGGACCCACGAGACGGTGGCGCGCTTGGCCCGCGAAACCAGCCTGACCCCTGCCGCGCACCTCACCTGTGTGGGCGCAAGCCGGGAAGAGGTGGAGCAGGTGGCCCGCCGCTACTGGGAAGCGGGCGTGCGCCACATCGTGGCATTAAGGGGAGACCCGCCGCCGGGGACGCGCTACGCGCCCCACCCACGCGGCTACCCGTTTGCCGCCGAATTGGTGGCTGGGCTCAAGCGTGTTGCTGATTTCGAGATATCGGTCGCCGCCTACCCGGAAACCCACCCCGAAGCTGCGGGCCCGGAGCACGATCTGGATAACCTCAAGCGCAAGCTCGATGCGGGTGCCACCCGTGCAATCACTCAGTATTTCTTCGACCCGGCCGTGTATCTCCGGTTCCTCGACCGCTGTGCTGCCGCGGGAATTACTGCCCCGATCGTCCCGGGCATCATGCCGGTCTCCAATTTTGCTCAGGCTGCACGGTTTTCCGCGATGTGCGGCGCTAGCGTGCCAAGCTGGCTCCCGCATTTGTTCGAAGGTCTCGATGATGATCCAGAGACACGGCGCATGGTCGCGGCCGTGCTCGCGGCCGAACAGGTGCGCTTGTTGCAGGCAAACGGCGTGGATGAGTTCCATTTCTACACACTGAACCGGCCCGATCTCACGTACGCGATCGCCCATATTCTTGGGGTTCGCCCAGTGCCCGCCCGATCAAGCGCTGCCTAAAACGTTTTCCGGGCCGGCCGGGCCAGGAAGGCAGGTTTCGACCCGGTCAGCAGAATCGGCATCAGTTCGGTTGAGAGTTTCTGGGGTCGCTCAACCTCGCCGTCATAAGGTCAATATCTTGCCCGCGCTCCGCCTCACGCGGCTCGTTAAGGCCGCAGAAAGGGAGACGGAGATCACGATGCAGAACGCAATAAAGGCAATAATAGCTATCGCCGCAGCCACCACGTTTTCGTTGTTGCCGGCCTTGGGTGCCTCCGCCGGGCCGCTTCAGCATGGCGGATTGTCAGGAGAGCCCGGGATCCAGAAGGTAGATTGGTATTGCGGTCCGAACTGCCGATACTGGCGCCACCGGCATTGGGAAGAGCACCACTGGGGCCGGTACGGCTACTATCGGCCGTACTATTCGCACCATCACTGGCATGGCTACGGCTATCACTATCCAGACCGGTATTACCGGTACGGTTACGCCTACTAGAGCGGTTCCAATGAGACTGGAAGCGCTCTAGCAGTCTGCTGAAAAAGGCGAGGGCTCTGCCCTGGACCCGTCATGCGGGGAGCATGCTGTTCGCATGACGGGGCTGAAAGGCCCCAGACCCCATCCACTAAGTGATGGGATTGCAAAGGCTCTGCCTTTGCTGGGGTCCAGGGGCAAAGCCCCTGGCCTTCTTTCCTTGCTTTACGAACGACCGACTTCAACGCTTTTCCGCAGCCTCCTAGATCTTTGTTTTGCGAGCATCTTGAGGCCCCATCGCGCCAGCGCGATGGGAACCCGGTCACGCGCTCCTGGAATCGCAAGCGTTCCAGTCAAGCGCGATCTGCTCTAGAGCATGGTGGTTTCAGCTCGAAACCATCATGCTCTAGCATTTGTTGCGAGCGCGATTCAGGCTCCGACGATCCCGCCTCAAGCCGTCGCGCTCTATTCCGCCGGGGAAGCGTGTTGCGTACGTGCCGGCTCGGGCGCGCGGGCGGGGGCCGGCCGGGATGATGGTTTCAGCCGTTCGCGCAGCCCCTGGAAAGTTACATAGAGCGGCGGGATCACAAAGATGCCGATGAACGACGCGAAGATCATACCGGCGAAGACCGGCGTGCTCACGTTGTTCCGCGCCAGCATCGCCGCGCCAGTCGCGAACACAAGCGGCGCCAAGCCAAGGATGAAAGCGAACGACGTCATCATCACCGGACGGAACCGTAGCCGCGCGCCTTCAGTTGCGGCCTCGAGCAGCGGAACACCATGCTCCCGCCGCTCCTTCGCGAACTCCACAATCAGAATGCCGTTCTTCGCCGCCAGCCCGATCAACACGACCATCCCGATTTGGGCATACAAATCGAGCGTCAAGCCGAAGGCGACAATCCCGACGAATGCGCCTAGCACGCCGACCGAGACCGACATCAGCACCGGGACCGGAATGGTCCAGCTCTCGTAGAGACCCACCAGGAATAGGTAGGCAAACAGGATGGCGAAGGCGAGGATGATTGCCGTCTTGCCTTCGGCCCGCTTCTCCTGGAACGAAATGTCGGTCCAGGCGCCGCGATAGCCACGCGGCAACGTATTGGCTGCGACCTGATCCATGGCCGCGAGCGCCTGGCCGGACGAAACCCTCGGCGCTGGGCTGCCTTGTACGGTAACCGCAAGCCGGTTATTGTAGCGGATCAGCGCTTGCGGGCCAACCACGACTCGAACCTCGACCAGGCTGCGCAATGGGATCATCTCGCCTTTAGAATTGCGCACATGGATCCGGTAAATGTCGTCGACCGATGCGCGGTCCTGGGCCTCGGCCTGCACCTGAACCTGCCAGGTGCGTCCAAACAGGTTCATATCATTCACATAGTAACCGCCGAGCGAGGCCTGCAATGCCTGGAATACGTCGCTGATATCGACGCCAAGCACCTGCGCCTTATCCCGGTCGATATCGAGATAGATCGATGGGTTGGTGGCGGAAAAGGTGCTGAAGACGCGAGCGAGTCTCGGGTCCTGGTTGGCCGCGACCAGCAGCCCTCGCAAGGCCTGAGCCAGCGCCCGCGGATTGCTACCGGCAAAATCCTGCAGCACGAAACTAAAGCCGCCGCCCGTGCCGAGGCCGATGATCGGCGGCGGGGCGATCGGCACGGCCATTCCGCCCCGCACTTGCCGCAGCTTCGGGCCGAGCCGCCCTATGATCGCCCCAGCGCTATTGGCCGGGTCTTTCCGTTCTTCGAAAGGCTTGAGCGAGACAATCACGAAAGCCGCGTTCGGCTGGGAGTAATTATCGATGAAGTTCAGCCCTACGACGGAACTATAATCGGCAATCGCATGCTCCTGCTTCAGCGCGGCCTCGACCTGCTGCACGACCGCTCCCGTGCGGCTAACCGACGCGCCATCCGGCAGCTGGATCACCACGAAAAACGCGCCCTGATCGTCCTCAGGGAGGAAGCCGGTCGGGGTAATCTTCCCGAACTGATAGACACCAACCATCGCGACCACGACCAGCACGAGTCCGATGATCGAGATGCGCACGAGCCGGGCCACGACCGCCCCATACGCGTCGCGCACCCGGTCAATGAACCGCATGATCACGCCGATAGGCCCGCGGCGCGGGCCGTGGCGCGGCTTGAGCAGCAGGGCGCAGAGCGCCGGCGAAAGCGTCAGCGCGTTGATCGCGGAGAGGAACATCGAGACCGCGACCGTGACCGCGAATTGCCGGAACAGCTCGCCGGAAATGCCGGGGATGAAGGCCACCGGAACGAAGACCGACAGCAGCACCAGGGTGATCGCCACAATCGGCGCCGTGAGTCCCCGCATTGCCTCGATCGTGGCCTGCGCGGGTGTCAGCTCGGGGCGCTCTTCCATAATCGCCTCGACGCCCTCGACCACAACGATGGCATCATCGACCACAATCCCGATCGCGAGCACCACGGCGAGCAGCGAGACCGTGTTGGCGGAATAACCGATCGCGTTCAGCACTACGAAGGTGCCGATCAGGCTCACGGGCACAGCGATCGTGGGGATCAATGTCGCGCGCAGGCTACCCAGGAACAGGTACACGACCAACACGACGAGAATGAAGGCCTCGACCAAGGTCTTCTGCACTTCGTGCATCGTGTCGGTCACGAAAGTGGTTGGGTCGTAGGTCACCTTCCAGGCGAGATCGTCCGGGAAGTCCCGGGCGGCCGAAGCTATAGCCTCCTTGACGGCGCCAAGGGTTTTCAGCGCGTTCGCACCAGGCGACTGATAAACACCGATCAGCGTCGCCGGGCTCCCATTGAGCCCCGTGGAGCGGTCGAGATTAGAAGCCCCTAGTTCGAGCCGCGCCACATCGCCGAGCCGCAGCACGGAACCATCGGGATTGGTACGTATGATGATTTGCTCGAAATCCTTGATCGAGGAAAGCCGGCCCTTGGTCTGGATGTTGAGCTGCAATTGCTGGTCATCGGAGATCGGCCGGGCGCCGATCCGGCCGACCGCGGCTTGCACGTTCTGGCTCTGGATCGCCTTGATGATATCGCCAGTCGTGAGGTTCAGCCCGGTCAGCCGGTCCGTACGCACCCAGGCCCGAATGGCGTAATCCTGGGGGCCGAAGAGGTAGGCATCGCCTACGCCGGGCGACGCCTTGATCGTATCGAGCAGGTTGATGGTCGCGTAGTTCGAGATGAATAGCTCGTCATGGGTGCGCTTCGGGGAATAAAGCGCGATCACCCCGAGCATTGCCGAGGATTTCTTTTTTACCGTGACACCCTGGCGGCGCACATCCTCCGGCAGCTTGGATAAGGCGACCTGCACCCGGTTATTGACATTCACCGTGTTGATGTCGGGGTCGGTGCCGAGCTCGAACGAGGCGAGCAGGGTGTAGCTGCCATCGTTGCCGCTCACGCTTTTCATGTAGATGGCTTTGTCGACACCCACCACCTGGCTCTCGATTGGCTGCGCCACGGTGGCCTCGATCACCGCAGCGGATGCCCCGGGATAGGTGGTGGTCACTGATACTTGCGGCGGCACGATATCTGGATACTGGGCGACCGGGATCATAAGCATCGAGACGATGCCGGCGATCGTCGTGACGATGGCGATCACCGCGGCAAGCCGCGGCCGCTGCACGAAGACGCTTGAAATCATCGGATCAGCTCCGGCTAATCGCGGTCAGCACTGGTGTGGCGGTCACGGCGGCGCCAGGGCGCAACGCTTCCATTCCCTGCAC
>JAFAHH010000956.1 GCA_019237355.1 Acetobacteraceae bacterium
GATACGACCCAGATACCCCCCAACTCTTTGTCATCTCTTCTGCTGACGGCGTCAACTTTACAACACCGGCGCTTGTTGACTCTGCGATATCAACGGGTAACTCTCCGGCCATGACGGTATTCAATAACCGGCTTTATATCTGCGCCCAGTCCATCTATTTCATGAACCAATTAAATGTCACTTCGTCGCCGGACGGGATTAACTTCTTCAACAGTCGCGCCTATGCCATCCATATCGGCAGCGCTCCCGCAATGACAGCGCTCGGCAACCGGCTCTATGTTTCGTTTCAGGCTAACGACCCCGGGCATGCCTTGTTTGTCACATCCTCCACCGATGGCGTGAACTTTACGACACCGGCTACCGGGTACCCGGGGATCCTCATTGGCAGCCCTCCCGCATCGGGCGAGTTCGGCGACAGGTTATGGGTCGCCTTCCAAGCTAATGACCCCAGCCATGTGTTGTTTGTCGCTGCGTCTTCCGCGGTCGCGGACGCACAATAATTTAACGGCAGTAGTTGGATCATTGGGATCGCTTACTGGCAGCAGTCCGGTTCGACGCCGCTGTTTTTATGCATGGCCTGGATATGATTCTCTAGCCTCCTTTGCATTGCAGCGCGGCTATGTTGTGCCCTCCGTCGGTTTCCCTCGACAATCCTCCCTGCCGGACGCGGCTTAAGAGCCCGTCCTTGCCGACCACCGCCCCCGACGCCTCAATCAGCGCCATCAGCACACCGAAGGCGCAAGATCGCGAAGCGGCCCAACTCCACCACCGCGGGCGGGGACGGAGAAGCAAACTAAAGGCAATGATTCCAATCTATATTTTCGAAGAAAATCACAGATTTTCGCATTAGCCCCCGGATCTGGGGCTGCATACGTTGTGGATGCGGCCAACCCGGCCGCGAGCAGCTGCGGGAGCAGAAGCGACTTCTGCAGTTGTGATCCGGTCGCGCTAACTCAAGTCAGGAGTAACCATCATGCCAGAGTTCGTTCAACCTACCATGTGGAATCTCTCCAACACTGCAACAGGTCTGCAGGTGAGCTATTCTGTAGCCGGGCCGCAACTCCATTATCATCAAGGTGCCGTCGTCCTGGATTTCACTGGCAAGGAAATCCGTGTGGCGGAAGTGCCTGACCTCGGAACATTGGTCAGCGTAACGATCCATATGCTAGTCGACAGCGGCTCGACTACATTCACGTTGCTGCTGCCGATCGTCAACCTACCTGCGCCGCCGGCTTTACCTGCAGCCGTACCCGTAACTACGGACGGGATTACGACACTCCACCGGTTTTCCACGGTACTGGCGTTGCAACATGGGCAACAGGAAACCTACACGGTGACGCCGCTTCAGGGCACAGCCAGCTGAACGGGCGAGAGTGCATCGCCTTGAATGCTTTCAATGGCACAAACCGGCACGAAGATACGCTAAGGCGGCGGACATCCCAGCAGAACCACGGGGGTAGCCGGCGCGATCATGACCCGTGCGCCGCAACCCTCCGGGAACCGCCCGCCCGGTGGGCGGCTAAGGCCTGATATCCGCACTGGTGCAAGCTTTGCTGCTCGCACCAGTGCCGGACGTTGATAAGCCCGACTTGCTCGCCACTCACTCACGGCGGGCCAGCGCTGGTCTGTGGACGTTCGACCGACACGGTGGCAGACATTTTTCTTTCGACCATGCGCTCGAGAAGTTTTATCCGGTCGGCCGGCAAGTCGTTCTCGGAGTTGGCGGAGCGATCGCGCCTCGGTGGGGCACACCTGTCTCCCACCCCTTCATCCCGGCTTGCGGTGGGGCGGGGCGACGGGCATGCTTGTGTGAAATGGCGCAGTCGTCGGAGACAGCTTCATGAATGGCGCGGAAAGTCTGGTGCGCACCTTGGTCGGCGGCGGCGTCAACGTCTGCTTCGCCAATCCAGGAACGTCGCAGATGCATTTTGTCGCGGCGCTCGACCGGGTCGACGGCATGCGCTGCATACTGGGCCTGTTCGAAGGGGTCGTCACCGGCGCCGCTGACGGCTATGCGCGCATGACCGAAAACCCCGCGGCGACATTGCTGCATCTCGGTCCCGGCATGGGTCGACCGGGCATTGAAGCCCTGCCGAGGCGTCCGCTGCGCACCGCTCGCTCACTGCAACTCGTCGAGCAGCGCTTCTGCATGTTTGAGATCGGGGGTGGCGAAGCCCTCGGTGAACCAGCCGTAGACCGGGGCGAGCAGGTCGCGGGCTGCGGCGCGGCGACCCTGGTCGCGCCACAGCCGGGCAAGGCTCGCCGCGGCGCGCAACTCCCACAGCTTGGCTTCCTGCTCTCGGGCGATGCCGAGGGCTTTGCGGTACGGCTCCTCGGCGGCTTCGGGACGGCCTTGCCGCAATAGCAGCCGGCCTTTGTGCCGATCGAGCTCCGCGGCGAGCCAGCGCTCCCCCGTCCTTTCGACGAGCTGCAACGCTCGATCCAGCTGGGCGGCACCTTCTTCGATTTGACCTGCGATCTCACATGCCCCGGCCAGGAGGGCGATATACCAAGGCATCCACACCGTGGCCCCAGTGGCACCGTAAGCGCTCGAAGCGGCACGCAGAAGAGAAAGGCCCTCTGTCACATCG
>JAFAHH010000974.1 GCA_019237355.1 Acetobacteraceae bacterium
GAATCTGGCGCGGCGTTCAGGAGCGCATGCCGCGCCAAATTGAGCCGGCGCAGGCGGAAATAGCGATGCGGGCTCACGCCCAAATATTGCTGACAGCATACGCGCAGCGTCCGTCCCGAAACGCCCATGGCAGCAAGTGCAACGGAAAGAGACACACGGCGGTCGCGATTGGCTTCCAAAATGTCTTCGAAGCGGTTCATGATTTCCGCATGACCCCGGGGCGATCCGCGCAACTCCCGTTCCTCACCAGCGGCAAGGCAGTCAGCGGCAGCCTCGAACATCAAGCGCTCCAGCTCGCCCGCGGGACCTTTACAACAGACCAGAGAGGGGTTGGTCCTAGCTGCGTGATCGGCTTGCCTATGCAGCCGCAGCAAGCGACGCCGCGACTCTTTGGCTGGTCTGGCAACCCAGCCGGACTCCGGCAGATTGAGATCGGCCCCATTGGCGCGATACGTCCTGATCACTTCCTTCGGCTTGAACAGGATGCATCCCCAATCAAACGCGCCAGTCGTTCTTGTATGAAAACGTTGACCTGGGCCCCAGAAAAGAACATCGCCGAGCTGGACATTTGTGCCATCCAGAATGACCGGCTTGCTCTCCCGGGTGGGAAATGCGACGCAAGCAAACGCCGAAGGCAGAGTGATATGCGCGATACGCGGCACGCTTTCCCTGCACGATAGCAGCACAATCCGTTCCAGCTCGATCCGGGTTAGCTCCGCCCGGAAAAGGCCAGGTCCCGTCACAATTAGAGTTGCACGCGCTCCCGGGCAGGCCGCCCGGAATGCATCGGGATCGGTCAGAACAACAGTCTGGCTTGCGAGCATCCGATGACCTTGCAAGGCATGGGAAACCCAACGCCTTGCCGGTAGGTGATCGGCTCCCACCGCGCTTAGGCGTCATGCCAAAGCTGGTCGACCCAAGCGACGTTGACTATGCGATCTTGGCAAAACCTGCGTGAATCGAAGGCTTGGTCGCGGGGAATCGTCCGCCGCTTCGCGCTTCAACGTCGCGCAAGGGGATTGCCCGAACAATGAGCGGTATGCGACGGCAAAGCGGCCGAGTTCCCAGAAGCCGTATGGGGTCGCTATGCCGGTAACGTCGTCGCGTGGTCGTCGGATTGGAGAAGCGCTCGCCGGGCCAGGTGCGGCACGCACCATCCGAGGCAGGGTCTCTTCGCCGCGCTGCATCCATAACGCATGGCGATCAATGCACGTCACCTTCGCCTGGAAGTTCCCCTCGCGCCAACCAGGACGTCAGACTTCCCCTGCGGATAAGATTCCGTTGTGGTCCAAGCCCGATTCGCGGCTAATCCCAGTGTCGGCAAGAACAACTCGAGCGGTTTCCACTCAAGTGGAACCGCTCTAGCAGTCTGCTGAAAAAGAAAGGCCAGGGGCTCTGCCCTGGACCCCTCATGCGGGGAGCATGCTGTTCGCATGACGGGGCCGAAAGGCCCCAGACCCCATCCATTAAGTGATTGGATTGCAAAGGCTCTGCCTTTGCTGGGGTCCAGGGGCAAAGCCCCTGGCGCCTTTTCGTTGCTTTACGAACGGGCCGACTTCAGCGTTTTTCCTCAGCCTGCTAGATTTGTTTTGCGAGCAGATTCACGTGATGTGGATCGCCTTCGGCGATTCCACCTGATCGCGATCTGCTCTAGGTTGGCCGGCTTGCTCACGTCAGCTCATACTCCACCTCGGGTGTGTAGACGGAAGCTTCTTTCCCAAGCCGGGAACTGAACAGGGTGAAGTGAGTCATTGGTTCAGGGGCGGCGCGGAACAAGTTGTGCGCCTGCACAAAGCCTGCAACCTTGGCCGGAGCCACGCTGTCGTTGAGCCGGGCGAGCGTGACATGGGGCGAGAATCGGCGCCGTTCGGGCGGCATTCCGGCGCGTTGCAACGCGGTTTCAACCTTGCCTTGGAGATGATCAAGCTGCGGATTGCGCTCCACGCCGGCCCATAAAGACACGCTCCGCCCGCCCTTTTCGAATACCCCGATGCCGGAGAGGGTAAGGCTGAACGCAGGCGCGCGTAGAGCGGCTAGGGCGTGGTCGATCTCCTCCGCCTTGTAGGCCGGCGTCTCGCCGATGAATCGTAAAGTCAGGTGGTAATTCTCGGTAGGCACCCAGCGCGCGCCGGGGAGCCCCCCGGCCAGCATGGCCAGCCGCTCCTTGAGCGGCCAGGGCAAGGCGAGACCTACGAACAACCTCATTCTTGCCGCGCCTCCGCGATCAGTGTCTCGACGAACGGCAAAAGCCGGCTAACGATGCGCTGGACGCCTTCGGCATTGGGGTGAATTCCGTCGGGTTGGTTCCACTTCGGGTCGGCCGCGACCCCCTCCAGGAAAAATGGATCGTAGATAAGACCCGGCCGCCGGCCGAGGTCATCGAATACCTGGCGAAAAGCGCGGCCGTATTCGGGGCCGAGATTCGGCGGGGCATACATGCCGGAGAGCAGCACCGGGATGTGCCGGGCCGCTAGGGTATCGAGTATCGCCCGGAGATTCGCCTCCGTAGCGCGAGGATCCGTGCCGCGGAGCCCATCATTGGCGCCCAGCTCCACAATGGCGGCATCCGCACTCTCGCCTAAAACCCAATCGAGCCGGGCCCGGCCGCCCGCGGTCGTGTCCCCCGAAACCGCGCCGTCAATAATCTGCACCTCACGGCCATGGGCGCGTAGCGCGGCCGCGAGCTTGGGCTCGAAGCCTTCGCCCGGCGGCAGGCCAAACCCGGCGGCAAGCGAATCGCCGAGCACGAGCAACCGTACCGGCGCTGCCTGCGCGACCGACCCCAGCAACACGAAAAGAAGCACCCCAGCCCTGGCCTTCCGCAGAACCCCGCGGATGCCGTATGCCGTTCCTATGGATGCCATTCTCTCGTCTCCGGCTCCCGGCGCCGTTCAGGAAATGCTGGTTCGGATCCGCGGCCTCTATCTGACCCTGCCTGCAGCGTCGGGGCCGGTCAACATCCTCAACGGGATCGATCTCGACATTGCGGAGGGGGAGGCAATTGGCATTGTCGGCCCGTCCGGGTCCGGCAAGACATCGTTGCTGATGGTGTTGGCTGGGTTGGAAAGCGCCACGGCCGGCAGCGTCCGGGTCGCCGGGCAGGAACTGACGGGCCTCGATGAGAATGCGAGAGCCAAGCTTCGACGTGAGGCGATCGGGATCGTGTTTCAGGCGTTCCATCTGATCCCCACCATGACGGCGTTAGAGAATGTGGCGGTGCCGCTGGAGCTTGCCGGCCGGGCGGATGCAGCGGAGCGGGCGGCGGCGAGCTTGCGTGCGGTCGGGCTGGGCCAACGCCTCACGCATTTGCCGGGTCAGCTCTCGGGCGGCGAGCAACAAAGGGTTGCTCTCGCCCGGGCCTTCGCCGCCTCACCTCGCCTGCTTATGGCCGACGAGCCGACCGGCAACCTCGACCGCGGCACCGGGGCTCTGGTCATGGACTTGCTATTTGATTTGCAGGCCCAATCAGGCGCCACTCTCCTCCTTGTCACCCACGATCCGCATCTCGCGGCCCGCTGCGACCGGACGATTGGCCTCGCGGACGGAAGGGTGGCGGGGTCTGGATCATTCTGATGCTTGCCGTCCGGCTGGCCCGGCGTGAGCTGCGCTCCGGCCTACACGGCTTGCGGATTGTGCTTGCTTGCCTCGCCCTTGGAGTGACGGTGATCGTCGGGGTGGGCACATTGCGTGCGGCTATCGAACGGGGCCTGGCCGAAGATGGGCGGCAGATCCTGGGCGGGGACCTCGAGATCGACGGAGGCGCCCAGCCTCTCCCCACAGCGCTGCGCGATTGGCTACGCGCGCGGGGTGCCCGAGTCTCTCAGTTGGTCCAAATGCGATCCCTCCTCGTAGGCCCAGGCGGGGAGCGGCAATTGGTCGCGCTTCGGGCCGTGGACCCAGCCTGGCCCTTGGTAGGGAAGGTTCGGCTCGATCCGGCTCAGTCCGCGCAGCAGGCTTTGGCGGATCGGGGGCTGATTGCCGAGCGGGTGGTGCTCGACCGGCTTGGGCTCAAGCCCGGCCAGACCGTCAGGCTTGGTGAAGCGCAGTTTACGGTACGGGCAACGATTGTAAGCGAGCCCGACCGCGCCGCGAGCCCCGCGCTCGCCCCGCGCGCCATTATCGGCCTAGAGACCCTGCCCGCGACTGGGCTGATCGCGCCGGGTTCGATGGTGGATCATGCACTCCGGGCCGTATTCCCGGACGGAACGAAGATCGCGGCGCTGATCCATGAGCTGCAGGCTGCTTTCCCCGCCCAGGGTTGGCGGATTCGCACCCAGGCTGACGCCGCGCCGGGGGTGAAGCGGGTGGTCGAGCGGCTGGGCGCTTTCCTGACCCTCGCCGGGTTGACGGCGCTGCTTGTCGGCGGGATTGGGATGGCAACCGGCGTGGGTTCCTGGCTCGCGGCTCGGGCGCGGAGCATCGCCACGCTTCGTTGCCTCGGCGCATCGGCGGCGCTGGTTTTCGGAACCTATTTGATCCAAATCGTCGCGCTCTCGCTGGCGAGCATCGTAGCCGGAGCCGCGATTGGGACCGCCTTACCTGCTGCCGCGGTGGCGCTGATTGGCGACCGGATGCCGGTGCCGGCGCGGTTCGGCCTGTTTCCCGGGCCCCTGCTGCTAGGCATCACCTACGGACTGCTAACGGCATGCGCGTTCGCGATGTGGCCGCTGGCCCGTGCCTCGCGCATTCCTGGGGCGGCGCTGTTCCGTGATGCAGTAGTTCCCGAACGCACGCGCCCAAGCGGCCCAGCGTTGATTGCCGGCCTGGGGTTAGGAGGAGCGCTGATAGCCCTGGCCGTGATGTCCTCGCCGGACCGGCGCTTTGCGCTCTGGTTTTGCGCGGCTTCGGTTGCCGCGCTTGCGGTGTTCCGTGCTGGGGCCACGCTTCTCATGCTGGCGGCCACTCGGGCCCGGCTGCTGGGTTGGCCCTCGGCGCGGCTCGGTGTAGCCAATCTACACCGGCCGGGTTGCGCCACACCCTTGATCATGGTTTCGGTCGGAATCGGACTGTCGGTGCTGACCTCGGTCGCGCTTATCGAGACCAATCTGCGCCAGGAAATCGCGGCCCGACTGCCGGCCGATGCACCCAGTTTCTTTTTCATCGATCTTCAGGACGAACAGCTTCCGCGTTTCGAAGCAATTGCGCGCGAAGCTGGCGCGTTCGATATTCAGCACGCACCCAATCTTCGTGCTCGGGTTGTTGCAGTGAACGGGGTGCCGGCTAGCGAAGTCCGGGCCACTCCCGAAACAAAATGGGGTCTGGCTGGGGATCGGGGCCTTACTTACAGCGCGACCCGGCCGGAGGGGATTAGACTGATTGCCGGAAGCTGGTGGCCACCCGATTACACGGGACCTCCCCTGCTTTCCTTCGATGCGGAGCTCGCAAAGGGCTGGGGTATCGGCATCGGGGACACGATCCGGGTCAATGTCCTTGGACGCAATTTGGATCTCCGCGTCGCCAATTTGCGCGACATCGAATGGCGCAGCTTCGGTATCAATTATACGATGATCACGAGCGCGGGCCTGCTTGCGCACGCGCCGCACACGAATATCGCCACTGTCCGCGCCGCACCCGAGCGGCAAGGCTTGTTACTGCGGGCGGTCACGGACGCGCTGCCAAACGTGACCGGCATTCCGGTCGCCGAAGTCCTTCGCACCGTCGCTGACATCCTTGGCCGGATTGGCACGGCGCTGATGGCGACGGGGTCCTTGACTTTGCTCGCTGGAGCCTTGGTTCTGGCGGTTGCAGTTGCAGCGGGACAGCGGCGGCGTATGCAGGAGGCTGCAATCCTGAAGGCTCTAGGGGCGAGTCGGGGGCAAATCCAGGCCGCTTGGCTGGTCGAGTTCGGGGTACTGGGGCTGGCGGCGGGCCTGCTGGCTTGCCTGGTTGGCACGGCCGCGAGCTGGGGCGCGGTGCGCTACTGGATGCGAGCCGATTGGTCGTTTCTGCCGGGTCGGCTCGCGGTCACGGTGATTGCTTCCATGGCCTTCATGCTGGCCTTTGGTTACTTGGCGGCCGCCACAGCCCTACGGGGCAGGGTTGCGGGCTTGTTGCGGAACGAATAGGGCGGGCATGCAGCAAAGCTTTCCTACTTGCGGCAAAGCTGCGACCGCTTAGCTGGGCCATCCCTTGAGGCGGCATCGCCGGAAGTCGGTCGTTCGCAAAGCAACGAAAGAAGGCCAGGGGCTTTGCCCCTGGACCCCAGCAAAGGCAAGCCTTTGCAATCCAGTTACTTAGTGGATGGGGTCTGGGGCCTTTCGGCCCCAGCGGGTCCAGGGCAGAGCCCTGGCTTGCTTTTTCAGCAGAGTGCTAGAGCATTCCAGTAGCCCGGAAGCGCTATAGCTCGATACCGGAACGTTTATTGCGCACCGAGACGAACCGCTCAGTCCGGCCCAGGTCGGCCCCTGGGCACAGCCAGCCTTGGATCAGCCCCGGAGTTGGCCGGCGTCGGAAGTGCCAGCCGCGCCGGCTCGGGTAAAGCGGG
>JAFAHH010001006.1 GCA_019237355.1 Acetobacteraceae bacterium
CACGGCTTCGCGGATCAGCGCCGGCCACGCATCATCGGCCATAAGTACCCGTAGGGCGCGCTCCGTTGTACCCCCCGGGCTTGTGACAGCCACGCGGAGCGCCGCCGCATCTTCCTCGGATGCGGCGAGCAAGGCACCAGACCCTGAGACGGTCCGCCGTGCGAGCAGCCGGGCAAGCTCTGGCTGGAGCCCTTGTTCAATGGCGGCTTTTTCTAGCAATTCAGCCAGGAGGAACACGTAGGCGGGGCCGCTGCCCGAAACGGCGGTAACTGGGTCCAGCAAGGCCTCATCATTGACCCAAGCTACCGAGCCAATGGCCGCAAGAAGCGTATCGCAGAGGGCCCGCTGCTGGTCGGTCACGCCCTGGCCGGGGCAGGCTACGCTAACACCCTGCCGCACGGCGGCCGGGGTGTTGGGCATTGCCCGAACGATTGCTGACCGTTCGCCCAGCATCGACCGCATACTCCGAATCCTCCGTCCCGCCATAATCGACAGAAAAACGGCCCGGCCCGCGTATTCCGTGTAGAGGGGCAGGGCCGCAGCGGCACTCTGCGGTTTGATCGCGAATACCACCGCCTCGGGGGCGAAATCGCTGGCCGGGGCTGTCGGCAAAACCGTGACATCCGCTCCGGCCAGGCCGGCCGCTTCAGGTGCCGGATCAACCACAATCGATGGCGCAAGTCCTTGTTCCCGCCACCCGGCCAACATGGCGCGACCCATGCGCCCACAGCCAACCAGGAGAATTGGCGGCAGCGTCACGCTTCGCCAACACACTCTAGCATGGCTACCTCGAGCGCCTCGGCAGGCGGCTTGCCGCCCATGAGCACGAGATGGAATGCAGGGAAGAACCGTTCGCACTCGCTGATCGCGATGTCGACCAGGTCCTCGAGGCTCTCGGGAGAAGCGCCGGGTGCGCCCCGAAGGAGAAACGCATGGCGATAGACCGGCTGGGCGTGATCTCCGTCCAAGCCGAAATGGCCGATCCACAGCCGCTCATTTGCCAAAGCGAGCAATTCATGGAGCACCGGCCGGCGCTTGGCGGGCATCTTTAGATCATACATACAACTGAAGTGCATCGCACTGATCTCATCAGTCCAGCTAAAATGCAGGCTGTAATCGCACCATTTGCCGGGCACTTCAGCGGCCATCTCCGAGTCGTTGCGCCGATCGAATGCCCAATCATGCGCCGCCGCGATCTGCTCCACCAAATCAAGGGGATTGGCTGCCGGTTCGGAGAACGTGCTGAGCGCTGGCATGCGAGGGGTCTCCCTGAGGGGGGCAAGGCCTTTAGTCTACAGCATCCCGGGCCTGGCGGTCCTATTGCCAGCTCTCCGGCTGATGACGATGTTGCTTTTACCCTAACGATCCGCCTTCTCGTGTCGCAAGAGCCCTAGCGTTAGCCTGCGCGGTTTCGAGGGCTGTGATGCGGCTTTCCAAGGCTTCGAGCTTCGACTGTAGGTCCGCGAGTTTCAGCTCGGCCGTCTCCTGGCCGGTGCGTGCATTCGTCGCCAATTCCTGCAAGGCTTCAAGATCGCTCTTTCGCACCAGATCCAGTCTGCGCAGCGCCTCATCGACGCCCGAGCGAATCACCGCATCCAGCTCTTCTCGAAGCCCCGCCAGCGCCGAGAAGGCACCGCCGGCCACCCCGGCCAAGTCATCGAAGAAGCGCGGGCGATCGGGCATGGCTGCTCTCCCATTCGGCTATGCTGTTCCGTATAACGCAGCGCTATGATCATGGTCACTGGCGGCGCTGGGTTCATCGGCTCTAATTTGCATGCCGCGCTTGCGGGGCGGGGCTGTGAAACGGTGGTCGTGGACCGGCTCGGGGTCGAAGGGAAATGGCGTAATCTGGCCAAGCATCCACCCACCCGGCTGGTGGCCCCCGAAGCGCTTGATTCCTACCTGGGTTCGAACCCGCCTTTGCAGGCCGTGTTCCACCTAGGGGCGATAAGCGATACCACTGCCGCGGACGCCGATCTCACCTGGGCGACCAATGTCGAGCTTTCCTCGCGCCTTTGGGAATGGTGTGCCGCGGGCGAAATCCCTCTATTTTACGCCTCTTCGGCCGCGACATACGGAGACGGATCGGCTGGATTCGATGACGCCGCCGCGCTCGGTTACCTGACACGGTTGCGGCCGTTGAACCTGTACGGGTGGACAAAACACGTTTTTGACTTGCGGGCCGCGCGTTGGCTAACAGCCGGGGCGGCGCACCCACCCCGCTGGGCGGGCTTCAAATTCTTCAACGTCTACGGTCCAAACGAGTACCACAAGAAGAGTATGATTTCAGTAGTAAAGATAAAGTATGACGAGGTTGCGGCCGGCGGCGCGGCGCGCCTGTTCCGCTCCAACGTGCCGGGAATTGCCGATGGCATGCAGGCGCGGGATTTCATCTGGGTTGGCGACGTGGTTGATGTGCTGCTCTGGGCCCTTGAGACGGATGGGCTTAGCGGCTTGTTCAATGTCGGAACCGGTCAACCCCGCACATACCGCGATCTGGCGCTTGCAGTATGCAAGGCCGCGGGGGCGGAGCGCCGCATCGAATATGTTGACATGCCTCAAAATCTGCGGGGCCAATACCAGTCTTTCACTCAGGCGAATATCACGCGCCTGCGGAGCGCGGGCTACACAACCCAGTTTACGACGCTTGAAGAAGGCGTGCGAAGGTACGTACAAGACTTCCTGATGCAGTCAGATCCATTCGTTTGATGCCGGTTCTGGTTTTCCCGCAATTTGACCCGGTGCTGGTGCATATCGGGCCGCTTGCGATCCGTTGGTATGCGCTGGCCTATATTGCTGGGCTGGTTCTCGGATGGCGGCTGCTCCGCATGCTGGTGCGGCAAGCGCCGGCGGTCGCCACTCAGGAACAAGCGGACGATTTCCTCACTTGGGCCACGCTGGGCGTGGTTCTGGGCGGGCGGCTTGGTTACGTGCTTTTCTACCAATTGGCCCACTACCTTGCCGAGCCATGGCAGATTTTTGCCGTCTGGCAGGGAGGGATGAGCTTCCATGGCGGCGCCTTAGGCGTCGCCGTGGCGATCCTCCTCTTCTGCTGGCGTAACCATGTTCCGGTGCTGGGCTTTGCCGACCGGGTGGCGGTCTGCGCCCCCATAGGACTTGGCCTCGGCCGGGTAGCAAACTTCATCAATGGCGAGCTTTGGGGCCGGCCAGCGCCTGATTGGCTACCCTGGGCGATGATCTTCCCAGGCGGCGCTGGCCCAATTCCGCGGCATCCCAGCCAACTCTATCAAGCGTTTCTGGAAGGGCTTGTCCTCTTTACGGTGCTGTTCTTGCTATCCCGCCGGGATTGGGCGCGCGCCCGCTCCGGATTCCTGACCGGATCTTTCCTGGGCGGCTACGGGATTGCTCGGATTATCGGTGAGTGCTTCCGAGAGCCCGATGTCTTTCTCGGCTATTTGATCGGCGGCGCAACCATGGGGCAATTGCTGTCGATCCCAATGGTCATTGCAGGCGTGGCGCTGATCCTCTGGAGCGGCAGACGCCTCCCCGAGTCCCACAGGCCTAGCAGCGGGGTTCTAGAGCGCGATGGCTTGAGGCGGCATCGCCGGAAAGCCTGAATCGGGCTCTTAAATCGAGATTCTGGCCGCGGCCGCCAGCCAGAGGAGTGCGATTCGTGTGTCTGTCGCACGGCCCGAAATCCAGCTTCTCGCCCTAATCCCGCCACAAGCGGCCGCGATCAATAATGATTTAGGGCGCTACGGTCTAACCCGGCAGTGCCCTTTACGCCGGGCACTTCGAAGGAAGGAGGACACATGCGGGCCAAAGGCATGCTTGCGACGATAATGCTGATCGGCTTGGGGATAGCTTCAGCACAGGCTCAGACAGTCGCGCCATATACCTCGGGGCGTTCCCCTATGGCGACACCACCGGCCGCTTCACCGCCAGCGGCGGCCCATCCCGGCGCAATGACTCCGACCGCGCCCGCGTCCCCTCAGCCGGCGCGCCCCGCCACTGCAACGGTTAACCTGAATACTGCGACCGCGCAGGAAATCGATGCGCTGCCTGGCATAGGTAAAGCTCGCACGAAGGCCATCGTAGACGAGCGGGCCAAAGGAAGGTTCAAAGACTGGGCCGATTTCGAGAAGCGCATGTCCCACACCTCGGTCAATGCTGGCGTGCGCAACAAGATCAAGGACCAGGTGACTTTCTAGGGCGATGGCTTGAGGCGGACTCGGATTCCCAACTCGCGAGCACCGGGTTCGGTTTTGGGCGCAAAATGGGGCCCCGGAGTTGAAGTCACCGCGCGGGTCACACATTTCGAAGTGGTTCGCACCGAGCCAGCATTCGGCGGCCAGCAATTCGGCAATGTCGGCGCTTATGAGCGCGTTTGGGCCCGCGCCTATGGCGTACTTGATCCCGCCGACCCGAAGAACGCAATCATCCAGGATCTCAACCTCGCGCCGCGCGCGCCGTGATCCGCGATACCATGCCCGGCGCTACGAAAGCTTTCGCTTCAGCGCCTCATTGACGAGCGCCGGATTGCCCTTTCCGGCCATCGCCTTCATCACCTGGCCAACGAAGAAGCCGAACAACTTCTCCTTGCCGGCTTTGTAATCCGCCAACTTATCTGCATTCGCGGCCAGCACCTTATCCACCGCGGCATCGATCGCGCCGGTGTCGGTCACCTGCCGGAGGCCTTGCTTTTCACCGATTCGAAGCCAAGCACAATCGGAACCGTCTCACCTCTAATCTCCTCGCCGGCCCGTGAGGTCCAGTAGTGTCAAATGCGGGCTGCCGTATCGTGCCGGGTCCGGACCGCCTGGCGTCGGAAATGCCGGAAACGTCAGCTTCTGGCCCGTGATGGCGGCGTCCTGCTTCGGCGACGGAAGG
>JAFAHH010000070.1 GCA_019237355.1 Acetobacteraceae bacterium
CAGTGCCGGCCGCAGATAGGCGACAGCGGCGCTGCAGCGCCTGCCGTTGCGGATCGTCGCCTGCCAGCGGCCAAACCCCTCCTGCTGGGCGCCGTTGTAATCGGGGGTCACCCGATGCCCGGCGGCGACCCCGGCCGCCATGATTGCTTCCGAGAGCGGGTCAGGGTAGCGAGACCAGCGCGTCGTCAGCGGTCCGCTGCCGCCGCGATAAGGGCCGGAGCCTTCCTCCCACGTTTCCTGTCGGCGGAAATACGGAAGGACGTGGGCATAGGACCATTGCGGCAATCCCGCATCGCTCCAGCGCTCGTAATCGCCGCGGTGGCCGCGCACGTAAGCCATCGCATTGATCGACGATGAGCCGCCGATCACCTTGCCGCGGGCGCATTCGATGCCGCGCCCGTCGAGTGTGGGCTCGGGTTCGGCGAAATACATCCAGTCATGCATCCGCCGCTCAAGGATCCGGCCCCAGGCGAGCGGGATCGACAGCCATGGGTCGCGGTCCCAGCCGCCGGCCTCAAGCAGCAGGACGCGCGCATCGCCGTCCTCGGTCAATCGGTGCGCCAGCGTGCACCCGGTCGAACCGGCGCCGACGATGATGTGGTCGTAGCCCGCACTCCGCATGACTGGTCTCCCCGCACTTTCCCAGCATAATAAATGGTGGCGGCGCCGGTCGTGCAGTGGCAGCAGATGTCGACTGGTGGCCGTCCTGACGTGAATTCGTTTGACAGGCCGGGAGCTTGCCGAAGAATGCACCCGTCAGAGCCCTGGCCCAGGCGGGCCGCTCCGGGATTCCACTAGAGCTGCGCTCGAATGTGCCGTTAACATACAGCGTGAGCTCCGTAGACCCGATCCACCTTACGTCTTCTCCGAGCCAATTCAACTACGCGCCGGCTTGCATGACAGCGATGTCGTGTCGGAAGGTGGCGATATCTTCGGCGAGGGTGTGGCTGTTGCCACGCGGCTGAAGGCCGCAGCCCAGCCGGGCGGAATTCTGACGTCGCGGGGCTACGTTGACCTCGCCAGCAGCCATGTTCGGGTACGACTGACCCCGCGAGGGATTGCACAGCTTCAAGGGACTCGTCCAGCCGATCGAGGTGCGCCCGGTCGATTTGAGCGATGATCCCGATCGCCTCGGCTTCGAGACGCTTTAAATTTTTGGTAGAGATCCATGACAAATCAATTGATGGATAACTAAAGGCGGAATAACATCGCTCATGGCAGGCGCCAGCGGAGGAACCACTGCAGATAGGCAGACAGCGCATTGGCGCTACGTTTCCCAGCCTTTGTCGACATTGAGCTCCTCTCTAGGTCCGGTGCAGCGCTGTCAAGTAATGATGCGAGTTAGCCACGTAAAAAGGGAGAAGAGAAGGTTTTCTTGCATCGTTGAATCGGGGCGCGAACCCAGCGAACTGTTTTTTGAATTCTCAGGGACCGAACCCCTCACTCTAACCAAGAGTGGGAACTGGATTGTTGCCGCACTGCTATTGTCATGCATGAAGCTGGGACAAAATCTTGCGGTCGAACAGCCAATCTCACCTCTTTTGCTCCGCAACCTGGAAACGATACAAGAGATTTACAAAGCTTGGATTCCTGGGCACTCGGTGATCCAGCTTGCGGCCCCGTTGCAAGCGCAGTCTCCCGGCCGGGAGCGAGTTGGCCTTTTGTTCTCAAGAGGGGTGGATTCCTTTTACTCCCTCTTGAAACACGACAGCCGAATATCCGATCTCATTGTGCTGCACGGCTTCGAATTTCCTTGGGACGAAGACGCCGGGTTTCGAGAGCATCTTATCTCAGTGCGGTCGGTTGCGGACGCATTCAATAAGAGGCTCATCGTTGTTCGCACAAATGTGAAGGACCATCTGGAGCAATACACTCACTGGGACTTTTCTCACGGGGCTGCTCTCGCCAGCGCAGCATTGTGCCTTGAAGGGTCAATCTCCGAATGCATCGTGGCATCGACCTGTTCATACGCTCAGTTGCACCCATGGGGATCACATCCAATTTTGGACCCTCTCTGGTCGACCGATTCTCTCCGGTTCTTGCATGATGGGACCGAAGCTAGGCGCATAGACAAGCTTCGGGTAATTGCCGGCAACGAGTGGGCGATGAAGCATTTACGGGCGTGCGACAATCCGTCGAGCAGTGGTAACTGCGGCGCGTGCGAAAAGTGCTTGCGTACCATGGTCGGGTTGCACGTGATTGGGAGGTTGGCCGATTGCTCCGCGATGCCCCATCGCATCGATCCACGTGTGATCCGAAGACTTCATTTAAACGAAGGCGAGGCTACATTTTTTAGAGAGTTTCTATCGTATCCTATCGAACCTCCTGCATTGCGCCGGGCAATCTGGAGTGCGCTTCGCAATCAGCGCTACGGATTGCGGCCGACGTCAGGTCGCGTTTTCGACATCCGCTCCCGAGCGCGTCGCATCAAGGACTGGACGCGACTGATTGGGCGGGTCTTTGGGGCAACAGGACAACATAACATATAATCAGCTGCTCGCGGCTTGGCTCTGGCTCTCGATGTCTGCGGATCGCCGCACTGTCCTGCGGATCGCGATCAACGCTGCCGCGTAACACATCGCCGCGATTATGAACACAGCGGTGAACCCCATCGTCATCCCAAGGATCATGGCTCCGACGGAGCCGATAACGGTAAAGAAGCCGTTGACCGCCCAGGCCCATGGCACCAGCTGTGGGACTTGCTCCCCAACTACACGCAATCCGGTAGGAAAGGGGACGCCGAGCACCAAACCCAACGGCGCAACCAGTGCGACGGCAACGCGGCTTCAGTAATATCCTGGTTTGAAGGAGGAGATTACAATCCGGCTGATAGAGATTTGGGACGCGCCATCGCCGAGGCTATCTACACTTACGGAGCCGTGTTCTCGGCTGTGGTGGAGGAGTATGCGCGTGGGGAGAGTTGGCCCTGGAGGTCACTGGGTTACGACGAGGGTCGGCTTTGGAGATTATGGCGTCACACGCCGGCGCCTTTGTTCCTGATTGAGAGCGTCTACGAAAATACGTACAATGGCACGGTCCGGCATTTGCGCACTGACGCGTATAATGCGGTGCTATCCGGGGCGGCTGGTCAGGTATTCGGCAATAATCCGATGTGGCATTTTGACGGCCCGGGCCTCTATCCCGCGCCCAGAACCAAAGCACCAAGCGCAAATGTCAGTAACAACTAACGCTGATCCGACGGACTTGCATGCTTTGCCTTGGCTTAGTTGAACGCGACCTCCTCCAAAAAGAATTGGGCTCTTCGGGGGGTTTGGTTTTGGCAATTCGCGAGTGCTGTATGTAGACGGCCCGCCGGTGCTCAAACGCCGAAACCACCAGAATCGCCGGATTTCCGGCGATCATTTCCTTCCATTATTCGCGCAGCTGGTCCCACGGCATGTCGAACACCGGGCTCGCCAGATCCGGGGCGGCACAGTAACCGGGCGGACAGGCCAGAAAACTGGGCCTCGCAAGCGGCGGGCGAAACTCGGCGATACTGACAACCTCATCCGGAGCCAGGCGATCCTCGACGGGTCGGCCCATGTAAAAACGCAGCGCGAGCCCCGCCACAACGACTGCCAAGCCCACTGCAACCAGTGTCGTCGTGATTGGGCGAGCGAGGCGCACCCCTTCCCCCAGTCTGCCAGGACCAGTAAGCACGACTATGCCGAAACGGCCTGCGCTGCAAGCACACGGCTGGAGGTGGGTTTCCCCTGCTTTGACCGGCGGGAAAGCTCGGTCGCCATTTATTGCGCGCCGGTGTATATTGTCGCTTCTGTGGGAGAGCTTGGCGATGTATAGGGCAATCAGGACGGCAGGCTCGGCTGCGCGGGTCGCGGCAATCTGGCTGTTTGCGCTCGCTGTTTGGACCGCGCCGCAGATGGCTGCCTTTGCCGCGAAGGGTGCGGGCGCCAGCCCCGCGGCAGCGGGCGACGAGGCGACGTCGCCGAAGATCCATGAGTTTCTGACATTGCTGGCCGACCCGAAAGTCCAGGAATGGTTGGAGAAGCAGGGTGCGGCCAAGGCCGGCGCGGGATCGCCATCGGACAGCGCGGAGGTCTCGGTTTCGCAGGAGCTCGATTCCCACCTTACCGCGATGCGGGAGCACATGGTGGCGCTCGCGGCGGCGCTTCCCAATTTGCCGGACGAGTTTGCTCGTGCTTCGCGCCACGTATCGGCTGAGCTGGGACAGGGCGGGCGCACCAGGGCCATCCTCCTTCTCGTTGTCTTCGTAGCGCTGGGTTTTGGGGTGGAGTGGCTGTTTCGCAAGGCCACACAAGGGGTCCGCGCCAGGCTCGACGCGCTGCCGACGGAAACCGTCGGCGATCGTCTGCGGGTGGTCGCCGCGCGTTTCGGCTTCGCGCTCGGCGTACTGGCCGCCTTTGGCATCGGCAGCATCGGCGCGTTTCTCGCGTTCGACTGGACCCCGCTGCTGCGCGAGCTCGTCGCCGGCTATCTCGTTGCGGCTCTCGCGATCCGGGCGGCGATGGTGGTCTGCCATTTCCTGCTCGCCCCCGAAGCCGAACGCTTTCGGGTCGTCCCGATGGAACGGACGGCCGCGTGGTTCTGGTCCCGCAGATTGACCGCCTTTGTCGGCGTCTTCGCCTTCGGCTGGGTGCTCGTCGGTTTGGGCGTCACGCTCGGCTATTCGCTCGAGGCGCGCCAGATCGTTGCCTATGCTCTCGGCCTCGTTCTTCTTGCCATCGCCTTGGAGACGGTTTGGCGCCGACCGGCGGCACCTGTCGAGCTCGTGGAGCCGCCGTCGGAGCGGCGGCATCATCGGCTCGGCCGCGGCCCGCGCAACGTGCTGCTGTCGCTCGGCATCGTATTGCTGTGGGTGCTCTGGGTCATTCGCGCGATGATGAGCTTCTGGTTTGTTCTGGTCGCCATCGTCCTGCCGCTCGCG
>JAFAHH010000107.1 GCA_019237355.1 Acetobacteraceae bacterium
CGAGGTGATGTTCGTTATGGAATGCCCAAAGATACTTCAACACATCCGCAGAATCTTTTAGTAAAAGGAAGTCGACCACCCACAGTATGCTGTCTGAAAATGGACGCAACACCGTCGTCCGACAGACCAAGAAGAAGAACAGACCGATGTGAACTGATGCTATCGCAGCAAGTCCGAATGAAAACCAGCGGATGGAAATCCGCGTGATTGCGGGGCCAGTTGTGACATTCGAGATAGGGATGCTGTTTGTCATTCGTTGCTCAATGTCCGACCGCGGGACGGCCTCGAAACTTGACGCCGGGCTGGCGGTGATGAGCACACCATGGCGCCATCCTGACGACAAGTTGGACACTTCCAAAAACCTCTCGCGGCGAGCGCGTTGGGCTGATTCACTCGTCGCCGGACGACGTGGAGTGAAGCGATGGGTCGGCAACCGGGGTTCTTCGATGTGGACGAGCGGCTGCGGGAGTTATCGGCCAAGGGCGATGACCTGGAGCGACTCGCCGCGTTGGTAGACTTCGAACAGTTCCGGCCCGTGTTGCAACGAGCGGTCCCCCGATCAGACGGTGCGAAGGGCGGGCGGCCGGCGTTCGACCCGGTGCTGATGTTCAAGGTTCTGCTGCTGCAGGCGATGCACGCCCTGTCGGACGAGCGGGCCGAATACCTGATCAAGGACCGGCTGTCGTTCATGCGCTTCCTGGGGCTTGGCCTTGCCGATCCGGTGCCGGACGCGAACACCATCTGGACCTTCCGCGAGGCGTTGAAACGCGCCGGGGCAGTGGACGCGCTGTTCGCGCGCTTCGATGCGGTGCTTCGGCAGGCCGGCTATCTCGCCATGGGCGGGCAGATTGTCGACGCCTCGCTCGTGGCCGCGCCGAAGCAGCGCACCACCCAGGCCGAGAAGGCGGCGATCAAGGCCGGGCACATCCCGGAGGGCTGGGCAGCGAAGCCAGCCAAGCTGCGGCAGAAGGACCGCGATGCGCGGTGGACGGTGAAATTCAGCCGGGCGAAACCGCGTGAGGATGGCACGCCGCAGATCGACATTGCAGTGCCCGCCTTTGGCTATAAGAACCACATCTCGATCGACCGGCGCCACGGGCTGATCCGGCGCTGGCTGGCGACCGATGCCGCCGCGCATGACGGCGCCCGACTGGCCGACCTGATCGACGCCGAGAACACGGCCAGCGACGTGTGGGCCGACACCGCCTACCGCTCGGCGAAGAACGAGGCGATGCTGGTGGGACGCGGCCTGGTCTCGCGCATTCACCGCAAGAAACCCAAGAGCCGGCCGATGGCGGCACGGACCCGGCGGGCGAATGCGCGTAAATCCGCCGTGCGGGCCGCCGTCGAACATGTCTTCGCCCACGAGAAAGGGCCGATGAGCTTGGTGGTCCGCACCATCGGCATTGCCCGGGCACGGCTGAAGATCGGCCTCACCAACCTCGCCTACAACATGCGCCGCTACGTCTGGCTCAACAGGCGCAGCGCGCCGGCGTAGCCCGCCGCAAGCGGGGCACGAACCGCTCTCGCCTCGCCGCCTGGACAAGCACCGTAGGCCAGCCCGCCCAGAGGCACGTCAAGCAGGCCACGGCGCTCCGCCGGTCCCCCCAACCGCAGACAGCACCAGGTTTTTGGAGGTGTCCATCTGCATTCCCTCGCACGGAGATCGTCCGCTACCGAATACTGCAAGCAACCGTGGAGCGGGAGAGTCTGTCAGGGCATTTCACAGCACGTTCAGGCGGTAGTGTGGAAGGGAGTGTTTGTTAGCTTCTCGAAGCGATTTGAGCATCTCACTGTTAAAAGGGTTCCACCAAAAACACTCCAGAATAAAGTACCTGAAGCAGTTAGAAGCTTCCACCACATACGTTGCGGAGCAGATATGCATAACTCCGCATTTTCGCTCACTATTGCGATAGTCTCTGTGGTCACGGATCAGTTCATTTGCCATCAAAACACATAATTTTATATCGTCTGAACACCGCACTGAGTATTGCGCGCCTAGCCAAGAGGTAGGTGGAATGGGGGACTCCATTGGCCACGAAGCCGCGACGGAACACCGTCCTGATCTTATACCTCCGCATTCCATATATTTAGGCCAATCCTCTAGTTTGGTGGCCTCTCGCGGTTGGCACAAATTTGGGTTTAGAATTCGCCCCGCCGCCAAACGATCAATAGACGTCACCGGCTCCA
>JAFAHH010000374.1 GCA_019237355.1 Acetobacteraceae bacterium
TTAAGGGAAACCACTCTGACGTACCATGCCACATCGGTCACTGCACGAATGGCAAATGATGGGCAGGAGGGTAGCGAAGGGGTAGCAGCGGGCTCGCTCCGGGCAAGGAGCTGCGAAACACAAGCTCGACTAGGCGCTATGCGCCAAGGCTCTCTAGCATTTCTGTCCCTGACCGGAGTCGAGGTGGACTCTACGAGCTTGAACTATGATCTGATCGGCTACACCGGGTATGCCACCTTCGGCCACGATCCGCAAACCGGAGCGCCCACCCTCAGCGGGGCGCAGAACCAGACCGTCTTATCGAGCGGCGATTTGATCTCTGGCAAGCTTCTAGTCTAGCTCTTTGATGGCGGAAGCTCGACAGCAACCCTAAGTCCTGTGTCCCTAAGCTAGATCTAGAGCATGTTTGTTTTTACCAGAAACAAACATGCTCTAGCGAGTCTTGTTCGAGAGCACGATTCACGCTTTCCGACGTTTCCGCCTCAAGCGATCGTGCTCTAGCTGCCATTCGGTCCACTCGTTGGCGGGCCATTATTGATTGCAAATGTTACTTTGGCGATAGCCGAGCCTCCCGCATTCTGCGTAGCCGTGATCGTACCCGCGAAGCCGCCGTTCGGCTGCTTTAGACTAGTTGGACAATTCGGGAAGCGGCGCCCGCATGCCTCCGGCGGGCGCGAGGGCGCGCATGGTGCCATCGGTGGGTCCGCTGGGCGCGCCGCTGAACGGTGTCGAATTTACGGGACCTGCCTAAGCCGGGTCTCGTCCTGAGGCAAGGCCGAAGGTACAGGCGCCGGTGTCGTGGCCGTCGCCGTGGCCTCGTGGGTGAGAGGCGGAGGCTGGGCCTGTGCTGCCGTGGATCCGGCAATAAGGAACAGACACAGGAAGGCGGCAATGGTCGGCAAAGACATCTTTAGCCCAACTTGCGCAGTTAGAAGCAGCTTTTGATAATTTTGGAGGCATAGGGCGAGTCGAATCAAATAGTTGCAGTTGGCTCGCGGTTGATTGGGTGATTGCGAGCAGGTCTGCATTGCGCTTATCGTCACCTTCGACGGGTTTCCTTCTGGGCTACGAGGTGTTCGCCGGCAACACCGATGACTCGCGAAGGTTGCAACCATCATGATCACTATGGAAGCCCGGCCTGGCATGCCTGGACGGGTCTGGATTGCCGATCGCGGCAAGGCCAGTTTCGACAATCTGGCCTGGCCTGCGTCAAAGCGGCCGGCGTTACATCATCGGCGCGCCGAAATCGGAGCTGAAGAAGTTTGCTTCGGCTCTCGCCAACAGCGAGAATTGGCGCCCGGTCCACGACGGCGTCGAGGTCAAGCTCACGCGCGACCCCGAGACCAAGGAGACTGTGATCCTGTGTGTTCGGCCGACCGGCGCAGCAAAGGCCGGTTCTTCCATGGGTATTATGATTGCTTCTGTTATTTGCCGCTTTATGTATTCTGCGGCCGGACTTGCTGGCGGCGAAGCTCCGTTTCGATGGGCTGGCTGATCACGACCCAACCGCGAGCCAAGTCCACAACCGGCACGCAGGTACGTGTAAATGGGACGATCATGGCTGCGGTCCCCGGGCTGGTAATCTCCAGGCTGGCCCCCGCTCCGTAATCATGAACCGCCAGCACCTTACCCACCGGCTTGCCGTCTGGATCGCGAGCGACAAGTCCCACCAGGTCGGCGAAATAGAACTCCTCGTCCTGAGTGGGCGGCAGCTTCGCGCGGTCAAGATATAGTCGCTGATTCGCCAGGCTCTCGGCGCTGGTGCGGTCGGTAACGGGCCGCCACTCGCCGTCCTCAAAGACGGACACGGCAGCAACCCCCTCCCCATTCCACCGCAGCATCAACTGTCGTCCATGGTCATCGGATAAGGGTCCGTATGCGGTAAGGTTTCCTGGGTCCGCGGTAAAGCTCTGCACGCGTACAAGCCCCCGCACCCCATGGGGCCGCCCAATCTGGCCTAGCAAGAGGCGCTTTGCCGACACGATTCCCCATCAAGCCCCTGCCGCCGCCTTGGCGCGCTCCTGAGCTTTTTTCTTCGGGGCCGACTGCTTCGGCTGCTCCCGCCGGGGGGGCATCGGGGCGAGACCAGCAGGGCCCAAAAATCGGGCGACCCGCTCGGTCGCGACCGCACCATGGCTGAGCCAGTAAGTAATGCGCTCGTCTTGCAAGCGCACCCGTTCGGCATGTTCGGCGGGCAGCATTGGATTGTAGCTGCCGAGCTTTTCGATAAACCGGCCATCCCGGGGTGCACGGCTATCCGCAACCACGATGTGGTAGTAAGGGCGCTTCTTCGCCCCCGCTCGAGCGAGCCGCAACTTCAAACCCATCCAATCTCCTCCTAGTCAAAAAGGCCGACGACCGCCCGGGCGCGCCGGGTTGGCCATACTCTTAGGCAGGATCGCGCCCAAGCCGTGCCGCATGAGCCCCTTGTTCCCCAGCTTGTTCACGCGCTTAAGCATCGTGCTCATGTCATCGAACTGCTTCAGCAGCCGGTTCACGTCCTGAACGGTCGTACCCGACCCGGCGGCGATCCGCTTCTTCCGGCTCGCCTTGATAATGTCCGGGTGCTGTCGCTCTTGCCGGGTCATGGAGCCAATAATCGCCGCCTGCCGTTTGAGGATGATCGTGTCCAGCTTGGCGCCCTCGATCTGTGCCTTCATCTTGGCGACCCCGGGCAGCATGCCGAGAATGCCAGAAAGGCTACCCATCTTCGTGATTTGGCGGAGCTGCGCGGCATAATCTTCAAGATCAAACTTGCCGCGCATCATCCTCTGCGCGAGCTTTTCGGCCTCTTCCTCATCGATGGTCTCACTGGCTTTCTCTACCAGCCCGACAACATCGCCCATCCCCAGGATGCGGCTGGCAACGCGCTCAGGATGAAAATCCTCGAGCGCATCGATCTTCTCGCCCGAGCCAATCAGTTTGATTGGCGCACCGGTAATGGCCCGCATCGAAAGCGCCGCCCCGCCGCGGGCATCGCCATCCATACGGCTCATCACGATGCCGGTAACCCCGACTGCCTCATTGAATGCCCGCGCGGTGTTCACCGCGTCCTGACCCGTCATGGCGTCCACCACGAGCAAAGTCTCGGCCGGGTTGGTGGCCTCGCGGATCGATTTTACCTCGTCCATGAGCGCTTCGTTGATCGAGAGGCGTCCAGCCGTGTCGAGGATTACGATGTCGAATCCCTCACGCCGTCCCGTATCCATGGCACGGTGGGCGATCTCGACGGGGGTTTGGCCTTGCACGATCGGCAGGGAGGGCACACCCGCGCGTTCGGCGAGCTGCGCGAGCTGGAGCTGCGCGGCGGGGCGTTGGGTATCCAGGCTGGCCAGCAATACCCGGCGGCGAAGCCGGTCCTTGAGGCGCAGGGCGAGCTTGCCCGAGGTAGTGGTCTTTCCAGACCCCTGGAGGCCCACCATCAGGATGGGGATAGGAGGCGATGCATTCAGATTGAGTGGGGCCGCGCCTGCCCCTCCGAGCTGCTCCACCATAACGTCGTTGACAATCTTAACGACTTGTTGGCCGGGTGTAACCGAACCCAGCACTTCAGTGCTAAGCGCCCGCTCGCGTACCTTGGCCGTGAACTCGCGAACAACGGGCAGGGCCACGTCTGCGTCCAGCAGCGCGAGCCGAACCTCGCGCAGAGCCTCGGTTACGTCGGTCTCGCTGAGTGTGCCGCGGCGGCGGAGGCCGTCAAAAACGCCGGAGAGCTTCTCGGAAAGATTTTCGAACACGGGTGGGTGAGGCTCCAAAACAAAACGCGCCGCTGCGCGAGCCTTCGCGGAGCGGCGATGCCGTTTGGCAAACTCACCTTATGGTTTCACGCCGCGGCCTAGTCAAGGGCATGCTGCGGAACGCGAACCACGGCTGGCCGAGCTTTCTCTCGTGCGGCAAAGGTCCTGTGGTTCCACCGTGCTTGTCAAAGAAGCTCACGGTAGACGGCCAGCGTCGAGTCTTGCATCCGCTTCGTTGTATAGCGTCTCAGGACCTGATCCCGCCCCTGGGAACCATCCGGTTGCGCTGGCCTGGGCGGGATTCAGAGCGTCGTTCATGGCCTTCGCGAGCGCTTCAGGATTAGCTGCCGGTATACGCCACTTTTCGTACCCCTCCTTGACTGACGCCTTTTTCCAGCCCGCGAACCGCCGAAAATCGCCATACCGGCGGCGGAGGCTGCTTTCTGGCCTAACGCTAAACCGCTGAAATCCCCTGGCCTTACAGCCCGTGAGGCAGACTCTTCCCGAAGACTAACGTTTTTGGATGCCCGGCGGGACGTAAGTGTTGTCGGCGACAGTTCCCTCCGGACCGTAGACGCGGAGCATTATGTTGAACGCGCCAGGCGGTATCGGCAGCCAATTGGCCATTGGCACGCCCGCCGGCAGCTGCTGAGCCATGTAAATCGAAACCGAGCCGTCCGTGTTAGGCTGCAGCCCTGGCGTGTAGCTGGCGACCGCATATTTGTCAGCAGGGTTCTCGACCAGCTCTATCGCCTCCGGGGTATATGCGGTGACGGACCAGAAGCGATCTGCCTCGGGGAGCTGCCCCGCTGGAAAGGTCAGGACATAGCCCTGCGGGTTGCTCCCGTCGAGCGGGTTGCCATCGGCATCCTTGAACACATGGTAGTAGGCGGCAGCGGTGATGTCGTTGGCGTACTGGATGAATTCGGTGATCGACGATCGTTCGACGACCTGGTTGCCCCAGTTCCCGATATTGGTGAAATGGATCCAGTTTGTCGGAGTAGGCGTCCAGTCCGTATGCGTGAGATAGCGGTCCAAGATCAACTCATGCGCTGCCTGAGCGCCCTCACTGAACTCGGACTCGTTCACGCTTCGGTTGGCGAACAAGCTGTTGAACCGGTCCGATAGCGCCTGTTCGTATGGGGAGAAGGGTGGGGTGTTGCGAGACGCAACCGCTCGTTGGAGCTGTGTGAGGAATGCGATCGGGTCATGCGCGATGAGGGCGTCGGCTGTCGTCTTGAAAGGCACGGCCAAGAGGATCTCTGGCACGATCCTAGCCGCGCCGCCCTCGGGGTCCTGGAGATATTCGCTGAGCGCCTGCGACTTGAGTGACCTGCGAAACGCTTCGGCTTGTGCGATCTGATTCTCGCCAGTTGGGGAGAATTTGTCTGCTCTGAAGATCAAAGCCGAAACGTTGAGAGGCATCTCGATGCGCGTGGCCTCTGCGGGAAGCGTGCCGGTAAATCCTCCAGGTCCGATGAGGGCATAGGTTCCCGGCGTTTTCGGGATCGGCGGGCTCGCGGAGAGGAGATCGCCGTAGGGGTCCAGCATCAGTATCGAATACGACCCGGACGGGAACGGGGGCGTCGGAGGGATGGTCAGGATCACCGGCTGGGAGGTTAGATCAAGGTAGCTGCTCACGTAGAGCGTATCAACGTTGATGGCCACCACGTAATGGTAGATGGGAGAAATCCGGTCAGGTCCGACTAGGCCGTTGCGGCCGCGATTCGCTAAACGCGTCTGATAGTACGTGAACCATAAGGGGTAGAATTGAACGACGTACGCGACCGTCGTATCAAATGCGCTCAGCTGAGGGACGATTTCTGCGTTCTCTGCGATCGCGTCAGGATCTACTGATTGCGCCACGCCGGGAGAGCCGCCGGCGGTCATTGCGAGACCGGCGGTAAGCGCTGATGCCAAGCAAAGTCGGCGTAGATGGCCGTAAACTCGAAGTTTTTCGATCTTCATTGGACGCCTCCCTTGAACTAGTTAGCTTACGCGCAGTCAGCGGCCTGGCGCGGGCTTGCCCGGTCTGGAGCTTTGCGCTGTTGCCGCTCGCGGCCGGCTTGTTCCCTCGCAAGACTGAAAAGCAACCCGGATTGCTGCTGCGGGTTGGGCCGCCTCTGCGTGCGCAAGAGCAGGAAAGTCGCCACGACCCTAGCTCCACCTTGGTTTCAATTCGCAGCCGGATTGCCGGAGTCATTGGACTGCTCAGGACGCCACACCACGATGCCACCAAAAACGCCCGCATACGCACTGCCGTCAGGTCCAATGCCGATTCCGGAATAAAAGTTGTTCGCCAAGACACCGCCTAGTTCATCCGACAACGGCACGCGCGATTTGGCGGCGAGCGAACCGTCCTTGAAGTCCAGTGTCGCCCAGTACCAACTTTCGGCATCCTTTGCATAAGTATAGACCAGCCCATCGCCTGTCGAAAGTTGCGAGACAACAGACGGGATGGCCACAGTGACGTTTTCCCAGACCACCTGGGATTGACCCGTCGCCGGGTCAAAATCGACCCTATCAACACCAGGCACAGTGGTCAGACGGCCGAGGGTGCTCGCGACTCTGGCGTTGCCGTAATTGTTTTCCACGATAATGGAGTGGTTCACCGCAATCAAAGAATTCTCACAAGCATTCCGCCTGGGAAAGGCGCTGAACACGGCCTGCTGCGCGACTAGAGCGCCGGTCTGCCGGTTGTAGACATTCACATGCATGAGCGGGTCAGCGTTATCCCCGATGGCGACAAATCGATTGCCGGCAAAGTCGTTGAAGAGGGTCGGCGTCGTCCCCGAGCCTTGCTGATTTTGACCGGGCTTCCTCCGCACCCCACGGTCGTACGCCGATCGCCAGGTGTTCTGCGGGGCCCCGTCGGCACCAACCTGAAAGCGGTAGAGTGCATAGTCCGAGAGGATGTAAACTCCTCCGTTCTCGTCCGTCGCGAACGATTTGCTGATGGTCTCCTCCGGGTTCGCATCCGGGACATTCCTGAGATTGACGATGTTGATCGTACCACTGCTAGGGTTGACATACCCCACATTCGCCTGGTCGGTATTGAACCAGAGATTCCCGGCGCTATCAGGAAGAACCGAAACGGGAGTGTCCCTAATCTGAGGGCTGAGGTCGTAGGTTTGAACGAGTTCAAACTGATTATTTTGGACCGCATAGATCCGGATCTGCTGGTTCGCGGTGATGGTAACCACACGGTCCAGATTATCTACATAGAAGTATCCCCCACCGGCGAAGCTGACGGGGCCGCCGGAAACCTGCTTGGGGGGCAGGTCCGTCTCCGCGAGAACCTGGAGGGTTACCGGATCTATCAGCAGCAGGCTCTGGACGTTCTCACCTGCGGTCGTATGTGACGGGCCAACCCGGATCGTGAGGATCTGCCCACTCGAGTTAAACGCGATCGTTGCAGCGATCTGCGGTACGGGCCTGAGCAACCCCTGCTGCACGGTTTGACTGCTGGCACTCGCAGGGCCACTGACCGAAGTGGTGTCGGTTTGAAAAGAGTTGAAATGGACCTCGCTAAAGTTGTTGGCTGCCATGAAAGGGTTCTGGAAGATTGGAGGAGTTGGTATGGTGTCCAGAACGGCACCCGATTTGCCTCCTGCCACGCATACAATCGGCATAATGAGGCTGAGAATAAAAGCCACGATCCTGCTCATTTCCACCTCCTTCTTAGAGTCTTTTCGGAAGTTCATGGCCGACCTCTATGGGGACTTACGTCACGCTTGGAGAGCCGCCGGCGGTAAGCGCTGATACCAAACCAAGTCGGCGCAGATTACCGCAAACACCAGGTTCTTTGGTCTTCATGGCAAATCTCCCTTTGAACTGTTGGCTTACCCACAGCCGTGAGCGCTTCTCGGATCGCCCCGCTCACAACCCGTGAGCCATCACACCAAACGCGACTAGCGGATCGAAATCGGTCCGGAGACGGGGTACCTGGCGCAGTACGCCTGGTCGCCTTGACCGGCTTGCGTCAAAAACGCGGTGGCCGGTCGAACCGGAGTGCCGGCCAGCGACTCGCCGATCGGACAGTGACAGGTCACTACCGGCACATTGTTGATGTAACGCTGCGAATCGCAGAGAAAGCTGAAGCAGTTGACCGATTGACTTCCGAGATTGACGCTCTTCGGGCAGAAAAGCGGCGGTGCTGCGGCCTCTGGCGGGGTCGGCACCCAGTTGGTGAGCGCCTGCGGAATGTTCGGTCTGGGCTGAAAAGTCGACCAGATTGTATCCGGCCCGGGCGGCTCGCAAGAACCTTGCATGTTGCCCCCAGCCACGTTGGCAATCGACGGCCCGAGAAGCACCGGACACGTACAATCCGCCTCCGGAAATGTCGCAGTGCCGCCGGTTGCGGTTCTGACCGTGATCTGCCCTCCAGTCGGCGTGCAGGTCGAGGCGGCGCAAAGCGCAAAATATCCGCCGCAAATCCGGAAATCGTAAACCTCCTCGGCGCCGCCGGGTCGCGCCGCCTGTGGCGCAAATACGAGGAACATGGCAGCCAGGCAGAATACTACCTTTGAGAGTGCGTTCCGGCGCACCACTCGTTGCGGTATGTGCATCTTCCTCCCTCCCATTTTGCTCTTTTTTAACATCTTAGCAGTTACGCTGCAATATTTTTTAGAGAGTGGTTCCGTTGTTAGATAAAGGCAAATATTTAAAAGAAATCGACTTATTTAGAAAGTCTCGAGCGCGCTTGGAAGTAAAAACGGGCGGCACCCCGCTTTATGCCGGGTCTGGTAAACTCCTCGAAACCGGCCGTGCCGTGTGAGAATGCGGGCTGGCGCTTCGGTTCAGCCTTCGCAGAACGAGGCCGAGCGATCATGCCGTCCCCCTCGAAAAGCTCCCCCTTCCGCGATCTGCTCGCGGAGTGCGGGATCACCCATAAGCGCAGCAGGCCCTATACCCGGACGCAAGCACGATGATCGATGGGATAATGAACAAGTCCTTGGCAACGACAGCTAGAGCGGGATGACTCTAGGTGAGGTCATCCCGCTCTAGCTTTTTTTGTTTTCAGAGCGCGATTCAGGCTTTCCGACGATTCCGCTTCAAGCCATTGCGCTCTAGCAGGCTGCGGAAACATGCTGAAGTCGGTCGTTCGTAAAGCAACCAAAGAAGGCCAGGGCTTTGCCCCATAGCGGCCACACGTCGCGGCGGTTCGGACGCAAACAGCGAAGCTCGGCACCTACGCGAAATGGGACCCGGTTACCGGCGAGATCAATCCCTCAACCCTGCAACCCGAATTCTATGACTGCAGGACTCCGGAAGGTGCTTCGGAACTGGTAAGTACCCCGGATGACCCGCGCGCCGGCCTGATGTTCGACACCCTGCTTAATGATCTCATACCCAATGAGCTTCGGGTGCTGCTGCCCGGCAGGTTCGGTGTCGCTCAGAACATCTCCAAGGCAGTCTACCTGCTGTTCCAGGCCGCAATCCTGAACATCCCGGCCAATGGCTTCACCGGGCAGAATTTACGCGACCTGTTTGGCTTTCGGTCAGGAACCCTGACGGCGGGGGAACGGGGGCGGCTCAACCGCTCCGGTCTAAAAAGGACGCCGCATGCTGATCAAACGACTCGCACACCAGGACACCCCTGCATTCGACCAAGCTGCCGTTGCGAGTCTGGCTGACCGCTCTGTGGTCCATCCTTCAATTAGATAAAGGTATTTCTTCGGTGCGGCTGGCCGAACGCTAAACCAGCTCACGGTAGAGCGCCAGCGTCGATTCTTGCATCGCCTTCGTGGTATAGCGTCTCAGGACCTGCTCCCGTGCCTGGGTCCCTATTCGTCTGCGCTGGCCCCGGGAGAGGCTCAAAGCGTCGTTGATGGCGTTCGCGAGCGCTTCCGGGTTAGCTGGTGCTATAAGCCACCCCGTTTCATCCTGTTTGACGGTTTCTGCGGAGCCGCCATGATCCGTTGCGATCACCATCCGTTCCATCGCCTGCGCCTCGATCACCACCCGGCCAAAAGCTTCTGGCTCAGTGGAGGCGCTTACGACGAGATCAGCCAGCAGCAGCGCAGCCGGCATATCATGGCATTCACCAATCCAGCGCAAACGGTCGGCCACGCCAAGCTTGTGTGCCAAGGCCAGCAGCCTAGGCACTTCCCCTTTCGGATCATGCCCGACAAGCACGGCCAGCGCCGGGCGCCGGATTCGCGGCAGCGCTGAAATGAGCACGTGCTGACCTTTCCACCCAGCTATGCGGCCCGGGAGCATCACGATTGGCACGCCGGTTGGGAGACGCCAATGGCTCGCGAGCTGCTCAGTTCGATCTCGGCTAACCAAGGCTGGGGTGAATGCTGTTTCGTCCACGCCGCGTGGGATAATCCGGATCCGGCCAGGATCAAGGGCGTGGCGCTGTTCGATCAGGCGGGCAATGAAGTAACTTATCGCGATCACGCGCTCACCGCTTGCCATCACCGCGTTGTAGCGCCGCTTAAGCGGCCAATCCTCTTTGTAGGCGCCATGATATGTCGTAACAAAGTGGGCGTCAGTGCGTCGCGAAGCCCAAAGCGCGGACCAGCCCGGTGCACGCGAGCGTGCGTGGACAATCTCGGCCCCAGTTTCCTTGATCAGGCTGGCCAAGCGCCTCGCATTGCTCCAGAGGGTGGAAGGGCTCTTGCTGTCGAGCGGTAGGGTAAAATGGCGTCCTCCGGCGCTCTCGATTTGAGGCACGAGCCGCCCGCCAGCGCTGGCGACAAGCGCTGTTCCACCAACCGTCGTAATTGCTTGGACCATTTCCAGAGTACCGCGCTCCACGCCGCCACTATTGAGCGCGGGCAATACCTGCAGCACCACCATCGATCACGTTATAACATGGAGAGGATTGGACTATGGAACAGAGCGGGCGAATAGATCGAGGCGACGGAATCGAGCTCGCCTGGGCGCGGGTAGATGGAGAGGCGCCGACGGTTCTCTTCTTGCCGGGTTTTCTAAGCGACATGGCCGGGACCAAAGCCACCGCGCTCCGCGATTTATGCCGCGAGCGCGGGCATGCCTATGTGCGCTTCGATTATTCAGGCCATGGAGCCAGCGGCGGGCGCTTTGAAGATGGGACGATCGGCCGCTGGGCCCGCGACGCGCTCACGATTGTCGATGAAATCTCGGAGGGGCCGCTGGTGCTGGTCGGATCTTCGATGGGCGCCTGGATCGCGTTGCTCTCGGCCTTACACCGGCCGGCTCGCGTCAGCGCCTTGATCGGAGTGGCTGCAGCGCCCGACTTCACCGAGGTGCTTATCTGGGACACCCTCAC
>JAFAHH010000439.1 GCA_019237355.1 Acetobacteraceae bacterium
ACCGACGGGCGGCAGATGCGCTACTTGGATGAGATTTGCGAGCTTGTGTCCGAGTACCTACGGACGACACGTCCCAGCAAGGGTTCAAAGCAGAGGCCGGGCAGGGCCATTGCGGTAGGACTACAACGGCAACGGGGTGATCCGATGCTGGGGCCCCAGGGCGTAGAGCACGGTCGAACATAGAATGACCTGGCGCGCCGCCCTGCTCACGCTTTTCCCCGAGATGTTCCCCGGGGCCGCTCGGCCAGTCCCTGACCGACCGGGCACTGGCGGCCGGGCGCTGGACGCTGGAGACTCACAACATACGGGACTACACGGCGGACCGGCATCGCTCGGTGGACGACGCCCCTTTCGGAGGTGGCGCCGGTCTGGTGATGCGCGCGGATGTTGTTGAGGGGGGCCCGACTCAACGCTTATTCACAGCGATAGGCACGAACGGGCCGACCTTGCCGCCGATGACGATTAGAGCAGATCGCGATCAAGTGGGATCGCCGCAGGTGATCCCATCGCGTGAATCTGCTCGAAAAACGACTCCTAGCGGTTCCACGTGAGTGGAAAACGCTCTAGTCTAGGGCCGCGCCTCCAGGATCATGTTGAAGGGCGTCTCGGCCGCCTTGCGCACCTTCCCGAACCCGCCTTCGGCGATGACCGCGGACAGCTTTGAATACCCGGCCTGCGCGCCGAGTGCCGCGCCCACGGGCTGATCGAGGGAGGTCGGGATGCAGATCATCGTCGAGCCTGCGTAATAGAGCCGTCCGACGGGGTTAAGGTTGTCCTCCAGCCGGTCGCCCGCCGCCGGCTCGACGATCATCCAGCTCCCGTCCGGTTTCAGGGTCTGACGCACGTGGCGCGCTGCGCCGACGGGATCGCCCATGTCGTGCAAGCAGTCGAAGAAGGTGACGAGATCGAGGTCATTGGCCGGAAACTCGCTGGCGGTCGCCACCTCGAACCGCGTGTTGGCGGTGACGCCATGCTGTTCGGCATGGATCCGCGCCTGTGCGACCGAACCAGGGTGGAAGTCGTAACCCACGAAGGTCGATTGCGGAAACGCCTTCGCCATCATGATGGTCGAGAATCCGTGGCCGCAGCCGACATCGGCCACGGATGCGCGGCGTTCCAGCTTCGCCGTCACCCCATCGAGTGCTGGCAGCCACGCTTGCACCAGGTTGTTGTGATAGCCGGGCCGGAAGAAACGCCCGGCGGCGCAGAACAGGCACTGTGACTGCTCGCCCCAACCCACGCCCTTGCCGCTGCGGAATGCCTGCTCGACCTGCGCCTGGTTCTCCATCATCGCCACAGCGACGTCGAAGCCACCCTGCATGTAGACCGGGCTGTCCGGATCGGCGAAAATCATCGCTTGCTCCGGCGGCAGCGTGAATTTGCCGCTGCCGGCGTCGTATTCGAGATAGCCCGACGCGGCGTGATGCGACAGCCATTCCCGCGCGTAGCGTTCGGCGATACACGCTTTGGTTGCGAGCTCGCCCGGCGTCATCGGGCCGCCCTCATGCAGGGCCTTGTAAAGGCCCAGCCGGTCGCCGATCCGCACCAGCGGCACGCTGAGCGCGCCGCCGAGATCGCCTAGCATTCGGCCGATGAATGCATTCAGCTTGGTTTCATCCAGCATCGTCGCCCTCCTTCGGGATGGAAGTGACCGCTCCTGCAGCAGTCCCCAACGTGAGAGATTGCTCAACGAACACCGGCAGCTAGGAAGGTCGCCGGTTGTGCCGCGCCGACACCGCCCTGCTGCCCGTTGTGCCGACCAATCCGACTTGAATTACGGACATGTGCGGAGTTCCCCCCTGCGACGCCGTCTTCCGACGATCTTCGACGACCTCTTCCGGCTCCGGTTCAGATCAAACCTATGCGGAGGACTGGGGAGATTTGAAGCACTATTCTGATGATGCAGTGAAGTTGTGAATAAGCGTCGAACCGGGACCCCCTTGCATGGGCCAAGAATGTCAAGCTCGTTTATGTCACTGGATGGTGATCCCTGTGGTTCTGTTGCAAATTCTGAGTCGGGACAGGCAGGTGCTAGTCTAGAAGCGGATGCTTTCAGGCGGCCACCTGAAAGAGGCTGGCTACCGAAGGCGCTCTGCGCGTAGATGTCGTGACCGCCGACGTTGTGTACCTGCCCCTTCCTGATCATCGCCATTGCCTCATAGCCGGCCAGTGTCCTCCTGGCGGTTCGTAAACTGCCGAAGCCGAGCCCCGGCCGCACCAGCCGTTTAATCCGCCGATGATCCTGCTCGACGATTTTGTTCAAATGCTTGCATTGCCGCAGATGCGAGCAGCGCCAAAGCTCACCCGTTCGCTTCATCTCTGCTGCCGCACGCGGATAGCCCGGGTTCTTGTCCACCGTGATCGTGCGCGGGTTCACTGTGTGCGCCTGTGCCAGCGCCTTGCGGAAAAACCGTTTAGCCGCCGCTGCATCCCGCCGAGGCGCGAGCAGGAAGTCGATTGTCTGGCCGAGGCTGTCCAATGCCCGGTACAGATAGGTCCAGATGCCCTTGACCTTGACATACGTCTCGTCCACCCGCCAGGAGCCGGTACATGGACGGAAGAGCCGACGGACCCGCTACTCCTGCGTCGCGGCATAGGCCTGCACCCAGCGAAACACGTCGTGTGGCCGACCGCGATCCCGCGATCCGAAACCATCGCACTGAGATCGCGGTAGCTGATCGGAAATGCCAGATACCACCGCAGCGCCCAGAGGACACCTCGGCCGTAGAATGCCGCCCGAACGCCTCGCCGCTGCCCATCGTTACCACGCCGCCCGCCGTCCCCGTACCGCCGGCTACCCCAACCACACCCGTCCCCGGCTTTGCAACAGAGCCGTCGGTTGCGAACGCCTTGCAGGCAAAAGGATACAATGTCGCGTTGCAGGTTGGAGTAGCAGGCTACCGAGTTGACATCGCAATACGCCATCCGGTCATGACAGGGCAGTACGTGCTGGGTATAAGCGCCCGCGACCGAGACCGGCTGCGGCAAGAGGCTCTGGAACGGCTCGGGTGGCGGCTGATCCGGGTCTGGTCAACGGATTGGTTCCGCGACCCTGACCGGGAGACTGCCCGGCTCGGGCTGAAATCGAGCAGGCAATGCGGGCCTTGCCATCAACGGCGGAAGCTGGCGAGCCCGCGCCAGAGGTCGCTGACGCCGAACCCGGCAGCGACGCGAACAGCGCCGCCGCAGCCGCCTTCGCCCCCAGCGCCGCGAGCCCTGGACAAGCGCGAGCCGCCTCCCGATCTTGCGTCGGCGCTCGGGGAGTTGCGCGAAGAGGCTATTATGCGCGAGTTCCCGGGAAGTGAGCCTAATCGCTGTATCCTGCGCGATCGGATGATCGAGGCCATCGTCCGATCCCAGCTCGATGATCCGGACGATTTTTGCGCCAAAACACCGGATGGCTACGAACGAACACCGACGGGCGGCAGATGCGCTACTTGGACGAGATTTGCGACCTTGTATCCCAGTACTCACGCGCAGCACGTCCCGGCAAGGGTTCAAAGCAGAGGCCGGGCAGGGCGATCACGGCGAGACTACACCAGCACCCGGCGGTCTGAGGCCGGGACCCCACCCATAGAGCACGGCCGAACATAGCAATGACCTGGCGCGCCACCGTGCTGACGCTCTTCCCCGAGATGTTCCCCGGGCCGCTCGGCCAATCCCTCGCCGGGCGGGCACTGGCGGCCGGGCGCTGGACGCTGGCGGCCCGCAATATACGGGACTACGCGACGGACCGGCATCGGTCGGTGGACGACAGCCCTTTCGGAGGTGGCGCCGGCATGGTGATGCGGCCGGACATTGTTGATGCCGCCGTGGCGGCGGTCGTCGATGAACGGCCTCTGATTTATCTGAGCCCGCGAGGCCGGCCATTCACCCAGGCTAGCGCCCGATCCCTGAGCGCTGGGCCTGGCGTGGTCCTACTCTGTGGTCGCTACGAAGGCGTGGACCAGCGGGTCGTTGATGCCCGAGAGATGGAAGAGATCAGCATTGGGGACTACGTGCTCTCAGGCGGCGAGCTCGCGGCTATGGTCGTGCTGGATGCTTGCGTGCGGCTCATACCTGGAGTTATGGGAGCGGCCGAGAGCGCGTTGGAAGATAGCTTTTCTAGCAACCTGCTGGAGTACCCTCAGTATACAAGGCCAGCAGAATGGCGCGGCCGGCAGGTGCCAGAGGTTCTGCTCTCGGGTAACCACGCTGCGATCGCGGCCTGGCGACAAGCTGAAGCCGAGCGCATTACTAAAGCGCGCCGCCCTGACCTGTGGGCAGCTCATACCCGAGGAGCCGAGCCGTCTGTTGCGAGGCGAAGCGCTGGGCCGTAAGGAAGGTCCGAGAGGAGCCTGCGATGAACATCATTCAAGCTTATGAGGCGGAGCAGATTGCACGCCTCACCTCGGCCCGGCCGGTTCCGGCGTTCCAAGCCGGGGACACTGTACGGGTCGCTGTTAGGGTCGTAGAGGGTGAGCGGACCCGTACCCAGGCCTTCGAGGGCGTATGTATCGCTCGTTCTAACAAGGGCCTAAATAGCAATTTCACATTGCGAAAGATCAGTTACGGCGAAGGCGTCGAGCGCGTATTCCCGCTCTATTCACCAACGATAGCCGAGATTGCCGTTGTGCGGCGGGGGCATGTCCGTCGCGCCAAGCTATATTATCTGCGAGGACGTAGTGGGAAGTCGGCGCGGATAGCCGAGAAGGCCAGGACTGCGGGTGAGGGTCCAGGAGCTGAGCCCTCCCCAGTCCCGACGGAGTAGCTTCCCAAATCATACCGCTGGGGCGGGAAGACACCCAGAGAAGATGTAGCCGGCATGCGGCCGTGCACCCCTGCCCCGCAAAGGAGCGAAAATGTCCGAGCCCAAGTCGTGCACCCTGTTCGACAAGATTTGGGACAGTCACGTTATTGAGCGGTTCTCCGACGGCACGTGCCTGCTCTATATAGATCGTCACCTCGTGCACGAGGTAACGAGTCCGCAGGCTTTCGAGGGACTTCGTATGGCCCGGCGACGGGTGCGCCGGCCGGACCTGACGATTGCAGTCATCGATCACAATGTCCCGACGAGCAATCGCCAGGCCGGGATTGCGGAGGAGGACAGCCGGATTCAGATCGAAACCCTGGAGCGAAACTGCCGCGACTTCGGCGTGCCATTCATTCCGGTACTCGATGTACGACAAGGGATCGTGCACATCATCGGGCCGGAGCTTGGGATTTCCCTGCCGGGTAGTACAATTGTATGCGGCGATAGCCACACATCGACGCACGGCGCGTTGGGTGCGCTCGCCTTCGGGATAGGCACCTCCGAAGTCGAGCATGTCTTGGCTACCCAGACGCTGTTGCAGAAGCCAGCAAAAAACATGAAAGTCGAGGTGAAGGGCTCGCTTCCGTTTGGAACCTATGCAAAGGATTTGGTTCTGGCGATTATCGGAAAGATTGGCACGGCTGGGGGCACTGGCCACGTGATCGAGTATGCTGGCGAAGCGGTCCGGTCGCTCGATATGGCGGGACGGATGACTGTATGCAATATGAGCATCGAAGCGGGCGCTCGGGCCGGATTGATCGCGCCCGATGAAACCACCTTCGACTGGATCAAAGGCCGGCCCTGTGCCCCCAAGGCAGAGGCCTGGGACGAAGCCGTTAGATACTGGCGAACACTAGCCTCAGATCCTGGCGCACATTATGATAAGATCGTTCAGCTTGATGCGACCGAGATCGCCCCGCTCGTAACCTGGGGTACGAGCCCGGAGACCGTCTTGCCTATCAACGGCAGCGTTCCGGATCCGGACGAAGCAGGAGATGACGGGCGCCGGGCACAGATGCGACGAATGCTTGACTATATGGGGTTGGCACCCGGGACCAGGATGCAAGACATTCGCGTGGATGTCGTGTTCATCGGAAGCTGTACAAATAGCCGCATCGAGGATCTGCGGGCCGCGGCTGCTGTCGCAAAGGGACGCAAGGTGGCGCCTGATGTGCGCGCGATGGTCGTCCCCGGATCTGGCCTGGTGAAGCAACAAGCCGAGGTTGAAGGCCTCGACCGCATTTTCACTGAGGCTGGATTTGAGTGGCGGGAGGCGGGGTGCTCCATGTGCCTTGGCATGAATCCGGATCGCCTCAGCGCTGGCCAGCGTTGCGCCAGCACCTCCAATCGCAATTTCGAGGGGCGCCAAGGGCCAGGAGGACGCACGCACTTGCTTTCTCCAGCGATGGCGGCGGCGGCTGCAATTCATGGGCGTTTGACCGACGTCCGTCAGATGGCTTGACCTAGTATGGAAAAATTCACTCGGCTGACTGCCCTTGCCGCACCTTTGGATTTGGCGAACGTTGATACCGACAAGATCATTCCTGCGCGGTTCTTAAAGACTATTAAGCGCAGCGGCCTTGGAATCCACCTGTTCGATACATTGCGTTACAACGAAAACGAGCAAGAGCGGCCAGAGTTCGTGCTGAATCAGGAGCCCTTCCGAGGAGCACAGATTCTGATCGCTGATGAGAATTTTGGCTGCGGGAGCTCCCGGGAACACGCCGTTTGGGCGCTTGTTGATTTTGGCATTCGATGCGTCATTGCTCCAAGTTTCGCCGACATTTTTTATAATAACAGCTTCAAGAATGGATTGTTGCCGGTTCGCCTCCCGCGGCCGCAATGTGAGAAGCTGATGCAGGCGGCGCGAATGGGCGCAAATGCCAGGATCACGGTCGATCTTGAGCGCCAAATCGTCAGCACGCCAAGAGGCGAAGAGTTCTCGTTCGATATCGACCCATTTCGCCGCCACCTGCTACTTGAAGGGCTGGATGATATTGGGCAGACCCTGCAACACGCCTCGCGCATTGAAAGCTATGAAGCTGCCCGGCGCGCCAGGGAGCGCTGGTATCCTCCGATCACGGCGTGAGCGGAAGTCCCCATGGCCGAGAAAAAGACACTGCTGATTCTGCCCGGTGACGGCATAGGGCCTGAGGTGATGCGGGAGACCCGGCGCGTCATCGAATGGATGGGAAAACGAGGGCGCGCAAGCTTCGAGATTACCGAAGATCTCGTAGGCGGGGCTTCTATCGATGCTCGTGGTGTGCCCATAACGGAAGAGACATTAGCCAAAGCTCGCAGCGCCGACGCGGTGCTCTTCGGTGCGGTAGGCGGGCCCAAATGGGAAAAGCTCGGCTTCCATAACCGGCCAGAAATAGCAATCCTGCGGTTGCGCAAGGAGCTCGGGCTCTTTGCCAACTTGCGACCCGCTATCGTTTGGGAGCCGCTCGTCGGCGCGAGCACGCTAAAGCCGGACGTCGTACGTGGCCTCAATCTGGTGATCGTACGCGAGAGCACGGGGGGCATTTACTTCGGCGAGCCCCGTGGGATCGAGACCTTGCCCAGCGGCGAAAAACGGGCCTTTGACACCGAAAGCTATACTACGAGCGAGATCGAGAGGGTCGGTCGGGTTGCCTTTGACCTCGCTCGCAAGCGGCAGAGACGTGTCTGCAGCGTTGAGAAAGCGAACGTGATGCAGAGCGGCCTATTCTGGCGCGAAACTATAAGCTCACTACACGAGCGTGAGTTTACGGATGTTGAACTCAGGCACATGTACGCCGATAACTGCGCCATGCAGCTGGTTCGCAACCCGCAGCAGTTCGATGTAATTGTTACGAGTAATATTTTCGGCGATCTGCTGTCGGATTTGGCCTCGATGCTTACTGGCAGCCTGGGCATGCTGCCCTCAGCGACACTCGGTCAGGCCGATGCGTCTGGCCGGCGGCCCGCGCTCTACGAGCCGATCCATGGCAGTGCGCCTGATATCGCTGGAAAAGGAGTTGCAAACCCGCTCGCTCAGATCCTGAGCTTTGCCATGCTTCTGCGCTATTCGTTAAACATGGACCGTGATGCTGGCATCATCGAGAGCGCATGCCTAAATGTCCTGGCGAGCGGCCTTCGGACTGCCGATATAATGTCGCCGGGAACTGCCAAGGTCGGGACGAGTGTTATGGGCGAGGCCATACTCCGGGAACTTGAGAAGGTGGCGGCACAATAGAAGCCCGCCTTGCCGTCTGGCTCAGGTTCCGTTAAACCTGGAGCCGATGCGCCCGTAGCTCAATTGGATAGAGCACCAGACTACGGATCTGGGGGTTAGGAGTTCGAATCTTCTCGGGCGCGCCAGGTGTTTCGGTCCAAGGCCTGGGTCCGGTCTGGCCAGCGCAAGATTACCCGGCCAGCAACCGATACACCGAACAGCACCCGAGAGCGCCTGAAGCCCTCAGCGGGAGCGTCGGATCCCACTTTACCGAGTTCCACCTGGCCGCTGATAAACACTTCAATCTCAAGCGCAACCCTCATCCAAGCAGCCCCTGCTTCTGCGCTGCTTGATAAGCCGTCGATATCATGCCTCATGGTCGCGAAGGTGAAGCACAGGTCCAACCGGCTATGGCTGGCAAACAAGGGTAACGGAGGACGCGCATGAAGATTGAGCTCCATCACTTGAATCTCTGCTCAAAGGACGTTCCGGCAATGGATGCGTTCTATCGGTCCGTCCTCGGCCTGCAGCCGGAGCCGTCGCTAGCCGAGAATCGCGAGACGGCGCAGGGCTATGCCGGCAAGGTTTCCTTCGTGACCGACGGCCGAATGCAGGTACACCTGGCGGAGAAGGACCTCGGTGTCGCCTTCCGCACGAACAAGTCCCTCAATCCGCTTGAGCGCGGTCATATCGCATTTCGCACGGACGATATCGAAGCCTTCAAGAAGCGTCTTGAGGAAAAAGGCGTACCCTATGCCGACTATGGCACGTGGGCGATGAACGGCTGGCACCAGATCTTCTTCTATGATCCTGAAGGTAACGTGATCGAGGTCCACCAGGCCGACCAGTGACGGAATATCCCAGCGCGAATCAGAACACGAGGGAGCGCTCCGGCCCGCACTGGACCTGCCACAGAATGCCGTGGGAACCCCGGCAAAATTCACGGCGAGGCCATCAGGCGTGACGGGTAGAGCAGATCGCGCTTGACTGGAAACGCTTGCGGTTCCAGGAGCGCGTAACCGGGTTCCCATCGCGCCCGCGCGATGGGGCCCGAGGATGCTCGCCAAAACAAAGCTAGAGCACTTCCAGTCAGCATGGAAGCGCTCTAGCCTAGAGCACGATCGCTTGAGGCGGAAACGTCGGAAGCGTGAATCGTGCTCTCGAACAAGACTCGCTAGAGCATGTTTGTTTCTGCAAAAAACAAACATGCTCTAGCTAGGAGTCTGCGGAAAAACGCTGAAGTCGGTCGTTCGTATAGCAACGAAAGAAGGCCAGGGGCTTTGCCCCTGGACCCCAGCAAAGGCAGAGCCTTTGCAATCCAATCACTTAGTGGGTGGGGTCTGGGGCCTTTCGGCCCCAGCGGGTCCAGGGCAGGGCCCTGGCCTTCCTTTTTCAGCAAACTGCTAGAGCGGGATGACCTTAGGTGAGGTCACCCCGCTCTTGGATCTTTGGTTTTCAGAGCGCGATTCAGGCTTTCCGACGATCGGGACCCCAATCCCGGGTCCCATCCTGCGCAAAATGGGACCCGGTGCTTGCGAATTGGGCGCCCGATGCAGCCTCAAGCCATCGCGCTCAATTTAGCCGCCGCGAGTGCCTGGAATAGATAGTGGCAGAGTGAGCTGGGAGCTCTCGACCGGAATTCCTGGTGCGCTCCGGATGTAAGATGCCAAGCCTTCGGCAACGCCCAGGGCCGCGTCGGCCGCCGCCCGGGCAGCGAGCGCACGGGTCCGGAACTCGGCGCGGGCCCAGTATACGTCGCTGGCTAGCGTTCCGCGAAGCCAGGGCTTTCGCGCATTCAGCGCTTCCGCCCGGACCTCGAGCGCGATCATCTGGTCGGCCGCTTCCTGGTACTCCAAGCAAGCCTGCGCCGCTTGCTTAAGATGGGCCTCAAGCACGGCGCGGAGCTGCATGATTGCGCCATCGCGCCCCAGCATCGATTCTACCAACGCTAGCTGCTGGGCGGTTTGGCGTGCAAACTCCTGCTGAATATCCTCAGCGGCCAGCCCCCTTTCTTCCAGTATCGAGGCGATGAGCGCGCGGCCGGGCGCCGCTTGCTCGACCGTTTCTATCGTGGGCTCCGCGCTTCGCTCCCGGGGGAATTGCAAGACATTTTCTACAATGGGCACAAGCTTGAGGCTCACTCCGTGGATCCCCCCTCGTTGAGCCGGGATCGTACCCTTGCGAGGCCAGGCTATCAATCGCCGGTTTGCGTTTGGCGACTCACAATCGAGTCAGCAGGGGGTGTACACATTCTGGCCAAGCCGGGGAACAAAGAACCCTGCGCGGCGCCGAGGACAGCCGCCCGCGGCAATCTCGATGATACCATCCTGCCTTGAGCGGTAAGGTTAACACGCCCCTTTAACTTGAGGGCTTAACCCATTATTATCGGAGCGATGTCGGGTCAACACCCAGGAGAGGGACCGTCCGCTTTTGACGCGCTGCGGAATCCCGGCGCTGCGCGCCCAGGCGCAGTCCAAACACCCCGGCGCGCTTGCATGAACACTGCCCGGACTGGCGGAGACCCGGGGAAGACGTGCCCAGAATCATCAACCGGGCAAAATCGTGCCGCGAACAAGCTTGGAGGGAGCCGAGTGCATCACACGCCGGTTGGGTTCAACTGGACCAGCACAGCGATCCAGCAATTGCGCAGTCTCTGGGCTGAGGGACTTTCCGCAGCCGAAATCGCCCGCCGCCTTGGCGCTTCCAAGAACGCCGTCCTTGGCAAGGTCCATAGGCTCCATCTGCCGAAACGCGACTCACCTATCCGGCGGGCAGCGACTGCTGGCGGCACGCGCCGCAAGCGCCCGATTGTTCCAAAACTCCGTGACATCATCCCGATGAAATCGGTTTCGGCGCCGGTCACCCCAGCGATGTTGCCTACTCCAGCGCCAAGTTTTGCCCGCACGGGCAAAACACCTTGCTGCTGGCCCATAGGCGAGCCCGGAACGCCGGGTTTCCGGTTCTGCGACGCGCTGGCCGTCACCGGGCGACCCTATTGCCAGCAGCACTGCGCCGTTGCCTACCGGAGGCCTACAACCGACGAGATGAATGAACACACTGCCTGAAGCGTAGCGGCAATGGCACGCTTACATCGGAAGATGACCCCGCCTCGCCTGATACGCTCAGGTCTTTCACAAACAGCACGAAGTTTGCTCGGGCTGCTGGGGTTTTACCGTGCCGCTCGAGAGCACTTACCTGAAGGGCGGCTCATCGAAGCTCCGCAGCTTGCGGGAATGAAGTGCGCCTAGATTGTCCCGCAACAGGTCGAGGGCCGCGATACCAATGGCTAGGTGCTCGCCGACCGCGCGCTGATAGAAGGTGCTCGCCGGGCCGGGTAGCTTGATCTCCCCATGCAGCGGCTTGTCCGATACACAGAGTAGCGTCCCGTACGGGACCCGCAGCCGATAGCCCTGGGCGGCTAAGGTTCCGCTCTCCATATCAACGGCAATGGCGCGTGACAGGTTAATCCGGCGCCGCTCCTGCGACCAGCGTAGCTCCCAGTTCCGGTCGTCGTAGGTGACGACGGTGCCCGTGCGGAGCCGTTGCTTCAGTGCATTGCCGTGCTCGCCAGTGACGCAGGCTGTCGCCTGCTGCAAGGCGACCTGCACCTCGGCCAAGGCGGGGATCGGGATCTCCGGCGGCACCAGGTCATCGAGGATGCGGTCGCGGCGGAGATAACCGTGTGCTAGCACGTAATCGCCAATCACCTGGGTCTGCCGCAGCCCGCCGCAGTGGCCCATCATCAGCCAGCAATGGGGGCGGAGCACCGCCAGGTGGTCGGTAATGTTTTTGGCGTTCGCCGGGCCGACGCCGATATTGACGATGGTTATGCCCTCTTCCCCATTTTTCCGCAGAAGGTGGTACCCGGGCATTTGGAACCGGTGCCATGGAGCGGCAGCCACCAGCGCCTCCGCGGCATTCCGGCCGTCTTCTCGTCCTATTGTTCCTCCGCCGGGCAACATGAGGCGCTGGTAAGGGCTTTGCGGCTCGGCCAGCTCCTGCAATGCCCACGCCACGAATTGATCGATATAACGCTGGTAATTCGTGAGCAGGATCCAGGGCTGGATCGCTCGCCAATCGGTACCCGTATAATGCACGAGCCGCCGGAGCGAATAGTCGACGCGAACGGCGTCGAACAGCGCAAGTGGTCGCGCCTGCGCCTTCCGGAATTCCCAAGTGCCGTCGGCCACCTCATCACCGACCGAGGCCAGCATCGGTGCCGGGAAGTAGCGGGCGAGCTCGGCTGCGGACACGTCACCCAGGGCCAGCTCGTCCGGATGATCGAGCACGTAGGGGTAGGGCACCTCCTGCTCACTCACCCCGACATTGAACTGAGCCCCGTACTCTTCAGTTAAGGGGCGTAGCTGCTCCATTAGGTATTGGCGAAAGGCCGCGGGTCGGGTGACACTTGTGGCGTACGCTCCGGGTTCCTGTAGCCTACCCCAAGCACGGCGCGTTACCGGCAGCTTTCCGCTCGGGTGCCAGCTCAGCTTTAGCTCCGGGTATCGGAAGCGAGCGCGTTCCTCCGGGGCCGGCGGAACCCCGGTATTGACAAAGCGGGCGAGTGCGCGCCGCTCATCGTCGATGGCATCGACGTATAACGCCTCGAGTCGCTCAATCGCCTGCGCGGGGCTTAACCGTTGGCGATGATTATGCGCAGTGCTCGGGGGCAAGGGGCATCCTGCTCGATAAGGATGGGCACGCGTGCATATCGCAATTTTCGAGGCTGCAAATAGTGTCCAATCAGAGAAATCCGCGGCTGGAAGCCCTCTGCCGCGCCGCCCTCACACGCTTATATCAATAGCCCTGGGTAGGAGGAAGAACCGCGCCGGGCGGCTCCCGGCGATCAGGGCCATAATGCAACAGCCAGGCTTCCCGACCGACGTCTCTCGCGCCTGGCCCAGATACTGGAGCGCAGGTCGATGTGGGCGACCGGGTTGAAACTTACTGTATCCGGTGATAGTGAAAAAACCCCCGACCGGCTCGGCGCCGTGTTGCGCATCGTAAACCGCGACGGCGAATTACTGTTTGAAGCAAGAATGGCCGCAGGCGCCTCAGTTGAACCAATGCTGGCGGCGGCGCGAGAAGTATTGAAGCGGCATGACGGCGCAGTTCTGGATCTCTGGCGGCCGGTCCCAGCGGCCAAGCTCGTTTAAGCCGGCCCCCGCCCGTGCGCCGGCCGGCCTGCCCTCGGGCGAACACGCCCGTCAGTCGCGTCGAGACGACGCGATGTATCGGGATTGGGCCCCCCTTATTGTGGCTCGACACGTCGGGGCCGGTGCAAGCCGGTAACGGAAGACCGAGCTACTGGACTATCGTCGATAAGCTGAAGTTCCCGCGCCCGCGCGAGATACTCGGCCTGGCGGCCGTGGGGGCATCCGTCGGCTATCCACATGCGCCATGCACGCCAGCGGACCCGGGGGTCGGGCTCCTGCCTTGGGTCAAATCCGGCTTGTTGGGCTAGCATGAGCTACTCCTAAGCCTGGAAGCGGTCTATGATACCATACGGGCTTGACTAGAATTAAACGCAATCCCGCGTGAAGTCAGACCAAGAGCGCGATGGCTTGAGGCGGAACGTCAGAAAGCCTGAATCGCGCTCTCAGACCAAGAGCGCGATGGCTTGAGGCGGAACGTCAGAAAGCCTGAATCGCGCTCTCAGACCAAGAG
>JAFAHH010000456.1 GCA_019237355.1 Acetobacteraceae bacterium
GGCAAGGCTTCCGCCGCCATGGCCCGTGCACTCGAGCAACATTGGCCGGGTCCGCTAACGGGGCTCGTGGTCACGCGTTACGGCCATGGCGTCCCTTGCGAGCGGATTGAGATCGTCGAGGCCGCACACCCCGTCCCCGATGCTAAGGGTCGCGAGGCCGCAGCCCGGATCTTAGAGATGGTGCAGGGGCTGACCGAGGATGACCTCGTGATCGCCCTGATCTCGGGGGGCGCCTCGGCGCTGCTTAGCCTGCCGGCGCCGGGTCTTACGCTCGAGGACAAGCAGGCGATCAACCGCGCCCTGCTCCGTTCCGGGGCGCATATCGGCGAGATGAATTGCGTGCGAAAGCATCTCTCCGCGATCAAGGGCGGCCGGCTCGCCCGCGCTGCCTACCCGGCCGCGATCGTGACCTTGGTGATATCGGACGTGCCCGCCGATGATCCTTCGGTCATCGGTTCGGGCCCTACCGTACCCGACACGACGACTTTCGCTGATGCGCGGGCGGTGCTCGCGAAATATGGTATCACCGAACCGGTTTCGGTGATCAAACATCTGGAGCGCGCCGAGGACGAGACGCCGAAACCCGGCGATCCGCGCCTCGCGCGGGCGCAGACGGTGATGATCGCGACCCCGCAGATGTCGCTCGAAGCGGCCGCGGACGTGGCGCGGCGCGCGGGCGTGACCCCGCTCATTCTGGGCAATGCGATCGAGGGAGAGGCCCGGGAAGTTGGACGCGTCATGGCCGGGATTGCGCACCAAACCGCGCTCTATGGGCAGCCCGCGCCGCCCCCCGCCGTGCTGCTTTCGGGCGGCGAGACGACCGTGACGGTGCGCGGCCATGGCCGGGGCGGGCGGAATGTCGAATCCTTGCTCGCGCTCGCGGTCGAGCTCGACGGGTTGCCGGGCGTCTCCGCGCTGGCTGCCGACACCGATGGTATTGACGGCGCCGAGGAAGTCGCGGGCGCAATCATTGCGCCAGATACTTTGGCGCGGGCCGAAGGGAGGGGTATCCGGCCCAAGGAGCGGCTCGCCGATAATGATGGGCATGGGTTTTTTGAGGCGCTCGGGGATCAGGTGATCACCGGCCCCACCCTGACCAACGTGAATGATTTCCGCGCTATTTTAATCGTGGAGCCAAGCAACAGGTCCTTGTGAGGAGATCGCGGCGGACCCCGGCCGCCACACGGAACGTTCCGAAAACAATCATCTCGAAGGATTCGTGCGATCGACCGACAACGCCGCGCTCGCTTGCCGACCGAATTACTGTCGCCTCGACGATGGCGCCGGTCTTGATCGTGATCCCGCGTGACTTGAGGGGCGAGAGCCGTTTGGAACAGGATCGCACCGAGGCCATGAGTGACCAGCCCGCGGGGGAAAGCGGACGAGCCGGTGCGTTCCGGCACCGGCTCGTTGCGAAAGCGACGAGCTTTAGATGGCTGAAAACGTTACGGCTGGCCATCCTCGGCAAGCAGCTCGTATCCGGCACGCGGGAAATGAATGTACACTGTTCCCACCCGGCCGTCGTCATGCTGGATAATGAGCTCCTCGGCGTCGGCCGCAACTAGCCTGCCGCGGATGGGGTCGCGGGCGTAATCGTCAGCGCGGACGGCCACACTCTGGCCGGGCATTAGGCCGGACGGGTCGGCATTGGCACGAATGTGCGGTGGCTCAGGGGCCGTATTGCGCGCCACGTCCAGCGCTTCCTGGGCGGGTATTTCGTGCCTGCGCCCATGGCCTAGGGCAGCAATATGGTCCATCCAGTCGCGCAATGGGGCGAGCGGCAACAATCCCTCGGCATCGGCGCCGCCATTCTTCTGCGCAAACCACAGGATGTGATAGGCGGTCAGGTCAGCGGCCGACGGTTGTGAACCCAGGATGAATGGACGGTCTTTCAGCATATCGATCAGCCAAGCCATCGCGGCATGCATGCGCTGCTGGTTGAGCGGCAATTCCTGTAGCGACGCTGACTTGCTGAAGTCTTGGTTCATTAAGGCCTTACGCTCCTCGAGGAATTCCTGTGGGATCTGGTCGCCGATGATGCTGGTGGTGAGTTTTGCGCCAGGGAAGAAAGTGGCTCGATCCCACCACATGCTGAGCGCATATACCAAACCACGCTGGCCGCCTGGATAAAGGGTCGGCTCGGGGTGGCGGCGCTCGATTTCGCGCAAGATAAGAAGCGTATCGCAATAAACGTCGGCGCCGATTTGCAGCACCGGGGCCCGGCGATAGCCAGCTGTAAGCGGAACGAGGTCCGGCTTTGGTGCCTGAATAGGCGTCTGGACCGAGTTCCAGTCCAGGTTTTTGTATCCGAAGGCCAGCCGGACTTTCTCGCTATAGGGGGAGAAATCGTAGTGGTGCAGAATCAGCGATGCCATGATCTGGTCCTTTCAATGCTGGATGGCCGCACTCGTTCAGGGTAGGCAACATTTGCACGCCTGCTAGGGCGCTTCCTGCACTCGAAGGGCTCTAGCTCTGCCTGTGCGGGCATGATCGGCCGATCGCGCTCTGCACGCAATTCCAGTCAGGCGCGATCTGCTCTGAGCTGGTGCACCCTTCGCTTGGAAGCTTTTGACGAGCTTATATGGATAGAGTGGGGGTCCAAGCGTCGGAGCAGGCCGAGTTGCAGCAGCGCCGGGGCCATGGGTGAGCAGCCCTATGGTGCAACCATGCTGCAATCAAATGGTTGAGGTTTCGGGCCCGAAGCCCGGCTCCCTCAAAGGGGAGGAGGTGACTGGAGTTTTAATCCAAATGAGTTGGATGCCGGACAACCGTACAGTGTGACCGGACTGGTCAGCAGACCTGGCCCGGTATCGTCGAGCCGGACGATCACATCACTGGCCGCGCGCTCATCGCCGTCCTGGCCGCCGGAAGTGAAAGCCGCTGCATATGAAAGCAGCTTCCTTTCGCCTCCCGCGGCTTGGGCTGATGACATCATCCCGCCGCACCATCAGCGCGATCTCGTCGCGACGAGGCGAGCTGCGTGGCGTGGGGTGGCAAGCCCTTCGCCAGCGCCAAACAGCTCCGGCTCCACCGCGTTGCCGCGGGGTAAGTAGTCGAAATTGGATACCATGACCCCGAGCAGCCGAATCCCTTTGGCAACGGGCAGGAGGGTACGCACGAGATCGACGCTCGCCTGGCGCAGGAGCTCGTGGTGCATGATTACGGTCGCGAAGCTGCGGCTTCGGGTAACTTGCCGAAAGTCGGCGAACTTCACTTTTACCGTTACTGTTCGTCCAAAGACCTGCGCCTTATGGCAACGAGCCCAGACCTCATCAGCCATGGCCGCGACGCCGGCCTCAATCTCCAGGGCCGCGGTTAAGTCGCGAGCAAAGGTGGTTTCAGCGCCGGCCGATTTGCGTTCACGGAGGGCGACTACCGGCCGCTCGTCTTCACCGTTCGCTATGGCCAGAAACCAGGCGGCGGATTTGCCGAAATGCTGCCGCAGGAAAGCAAGCGGCTTGGCCCTCAGGTCCGCGCCCGTCACGATCCCAAACCGCTGCATCTTGGCGGCGGTGACGGGCCCTATACCGTGGAACTTGGCCACCGGCAGCGAGGCGATTAAGTCCGAGCTCATCTCGGGGGTAATGACGAACTGGCCGTTCGGCTTGCGCTCGGCGGATGCGAGCTTGGCGAGGAACTTGTTATACGAGATGCCGGCCGAAGCGGTCAGCCCCGTCTCCTCGAGGATGCGCGCACGGATTTCCTTGGCAGTGGCCGCGGCGGTCGGCAGGCCCCGCCGGTTCTCCTTAACGTCGAGATAGGCCTCATCGAGTGCCACCGGTTCAATCAGGGAGGTGTATTCTGCGAATATCGCGCGGATTTGGCGTGAGACGGCACGATAGATGTCGAAGCGGGGCGGCACGAAGACCAGCTCGGCGCATCGGCGCATGGCCGTAATGGACGGCAGGGCAG
>JAFAHH010000617.1 GCA_019237355.1 Acetobacteraceae bacterium
GTATTCGATGTTCGCCCCGGCGGCGATCGCGCGGTTCCCTGGAATGGTCCAGGGCGTGGTTGTCCAGATGACTACGCTTTTCGCTTTGAGTTCGCTGACTGGGGCCCGCAGAACCGGGAACCGTACCCAAATCGCGGTGCTGGTGACGTCGTGATACTCGACCTCCGCCTCGGCCAGCGCTGTCTTCTCCACCGGGCTCCAGAGGACCGGCCGCAAGCCGCGGTAGAGCGAGCCATTGAGCAGAAATTTGCCAATCTCGGCAGCGATCGCGGCCTCCGATGCGAAATCCATGGTCGCGTAGCGGCCAGCCCAATCGCCCTCCACTCCCAGGCGGCGAAATTCGGCCTCCTGCACCGCCATCCAATGCGCCGCATAGGCGCGGCACTCGGCGCGGAACTGCAGGATGGGCACGCTATCCTTATCCCGCCCCGATTTGCGGTAGTCTTCTTCGATTTTCCACTCGATTGGCAGGCCGTGGCAGTCCCAGCCGGGGATGTAGTCGGCGTCATAACCCGCCATTTGGCGAGTGCGATTAATTACATCTTTCAGTATCTTGTTCAGGGCGGTGCCGAGATGCAAATGACCGTTGGCGTACGGAGGGCCGTCATGAAGGATGAACTTTTCCCGGCCAGCCGAGGTCGCGCGCAGCTTCTCCCATAAGCCCATCGCTTGCCAGCGGGCGAGAATGTGCGGCTCCCGCTTAGGCAAATCGCCGCGCATGGAGAAGCTCGTTTTAGGCAGGAACACCGTATCGCGGTAGTCTGTGGTTTTACCTGACATGAAATCTCTTGCGCATAATCATGCAATCCGTTCGAAGAACTGCCTTGCCGTTGCAGTGTCTAGAGCAATCTGTGCCCGCAGTTCGTCGAGCCCGGAAAACTTTTGTTCGGGCCGCAAGTAGGTGTGCAAGGAGACAGCAATCTCCTCGCCATACAGATCGCCGGACCAGTCGAAAATATAGGCCTCGACCCGGCTTTCGGGTCCGGTACTAACCGTAGGACGCCGCCCGATATTGGCGACACCCGGCCGTATCTCCCGATCCGGCAATCTCGCCGTCACCGCATACACACCCCGGGCTGGCTCCAAATGCCGCCCCAACGGCACATTCGCGGTCGGAAAACCGAGCGTGCGCCCCCGCTGATCGCCTTGCGCGACAATGCCCCGTATCGTCCAAGGCCGGCCAAGCTCGGCGGTGGCACGCTCGGGATATCCATCCTGCAGATACCTGCGAATCCGCGATGAGGAGAGCGGTCCTTCGGCATCGGAAACCGGCGGAACAATCGTCACCCCCATCCCATGCTCCGGGGCGCGGCCGGTCAAAAACCGGGCATCCCCACCCCGGCGATGGCCAAACGCAAAATCCCAGCCACAGGTCACATGCCGCGCTGCGATCCCCCGATGCAGCACTGATTCCACGAATGCCTCGGCCGGCATAAGGCTGAATTCGTGGCTGAACGCCAGCTCGTAGATCAACTCGACCCCAAGCGCGGCAAGGGCATCGGCCCGTTCAGCGGAAAGCGTGAGCCGGAAGGGCAGATCATCGGGCCGGAAAACTTCCCGCGGATGCGGCTCGAAGGTGAGGACAGCGAGTGGAGCATCGGGCCGGGCAGCATGTGCGGCGGCAATCACCTCCGCATGCCCCCGATGCACCCCATCGAAGTTGCCGAGCGCCACGCTCGCTCTCTGGGCACCGTGCGGGAGATCTCGCCACTTTTGGTAGAGCCGCATCTAGCTATGGCCGACTAGGAACCTGAACGACGGCTTCTCCATCAACCACTAAATTCCCAGCAACCGTGCAGGTGGTGCGAAAGGTTGCGCGTTTTTTGGCAGGGTTCAGCTCCATCACCTCGGCGGTTGCGGTTACGGTATCCCCGATTTTAACGGGCGCGCGAAAACGCAAGGTTTGGCTGAGATAAATCGCGCCTTCACCCGGCAATCGGGTGCCGAGGACCGCGCTGATCAGCCCTGCCGAGAGCATTCCGTGCGCAATGCGCTCTCCGAAGATCGAGCTGCGCCCGTGCTCCTCGTGCAGGTGCAACGGGTTGGTATCCATGCTTACCGCCGAGAAAAGCAAAATGTCGGCCTCAGTGATGGTCTTGCCCAAGCTGGCCTTTTGCCCGATCTGTAGATCTTCGAAATACATGCTCATCCCTGCCCCTCTAGGGCCTTTTTTGGGCCAATGGCACGCGCTTAGCAACGTTTGCAGGAGCGGCAACTCATGGACCTGCGCTTAAACGCGTCGCCAAATCATCAAACGTTAATGGCGTATTGCAAATAGCATTGAGCCACACTTCTTAAGGGCTACACAGCGTCTTAAGGGCTACACTGCGCGACCATCGCGTCGGTCGAACATCTTCAGAACTGCTTTTATTAACGATAGTCACACCTACAACTTACAAATTTTTGAAAAAATACTTGCATCGCATGTTGCGATGCGAGATAAGCCCTTCACAGCAACGTGAGCGGCAACGGCCGCCATGAACATCAACGAGCGAACTGAAAGCTCCAAAACTGACGGAGCGGCCAAGCCGCCCCTGTATTCAAGGAGGGACAACAATGAAGGCATACCATGCCCTCAAGGACGTCCGCGAGCGCTTTACTGTCCAGCTTGCAAATACCCCGGAGCTGATCCGGGAAGCGCATCGGCTGCGTTACCAGGTTTATTGCGTCGAGAACGAGTATCTCGACGGAGACGGCTTCGAGGTGGACGAGTTCGACTTCCACTCCCACCACGTGATTCTGAAAGACAATGCGACCGGCCAGATGGTCGGCACGGTCCGCCTCGTGTTGTGGCAACAGGACGCCCCAGAGGCGAGCTTCCCAATGCAGGAGGTGACCCCAGTCTCGCTCCGCCATTACGTGCCGCTGCGTACCACGGCCGAGGTTTCGCGATTCGCGATCTCCAAGGACCGGCGGGAGTCGGTGGGCGCCAATGCCGGACTGCTGCGGCTGGCCCTGGTCCAGGGCCTAGTCCGCCTCAGCGCTGAGCTGGGCATCACCCATTGGGTTGCGGTTATGGAGCCCAGCCTACTCCGGCTGCTCAAGGCCACGTCCATCTACTTCAACGCGATCGGCAAGCCGATCGAGTACCACGGCCTGCGTCAGCCCTGCTATGCCCAAGTGGATGCCATGCTTGCCGGGGTGCATGCCGACCAGCCTGCAGTTTGGGATTTGCTTACCGATGGCGGGACGCTCTGGGCCGCCCCCGATCATCGCATGGTGGCCTGAGCGCGGCCAGCGGGACGCATGTTGCTGTCCCGCCCGGCCAAGAAGGAGAGGGTAGCCGGCGGCGAATTGAACAGCCGTTTGATCCGTGGTTAAGAATGTCGCCTTAGAGTCGTACCGTCGCGATTCGTTCTAGGTGCCGAACGGTTTGCACCGCTCTCCCCAACCCTGATGTCCTCCGCTGCCTGATGCTGTTCAACTCCCAAGTTTTTATCGTGTTTTTCCTACCCCTCGTTCTCTGCGGGTATTACGCGCTCGCGGCCTACCGGCCTTGGCGCCAGGCCTGGGTAATCCTGGCCTCGCTTGGGTTCTATGGCTGGTGGGACGTTCGGTTCGTGCCGCTGATTGCCGGGCTGACTCTCGCCAATTGGGCTGTAGCACAGGCCTTCGGAAAATTCCGCGCGAACTGGATCCCGGTTGCTGGGGTCGGCATGAACCTGGCGGTGCTCGGCGTCTTCAAATACGCGGATTTCTTCCGGGGCACTGTTTTTGGTCTGCTGGGCGAGCCCTGGCACCAGTGGAGCCTGGTACTGCCGCTCGGCATTAGCTTCTTCGTCTTTCAGAAAATCTCATACCTGATCGACCTGAAGCGCGGCGACCGGCACATCTACGGCTTCCTCGATTTCGGCATGTTCGTCACGTTTTTTCCGCAGCTCATCGCCGGGCCGCTGGTGCGCCACAATGAAATCATCCACCAGTTCCGGGCCGATCCACGCGGGCCCGCGATGTGGGAGAATTTGGGCCGAGGCCTGGTCCTGTTCCTCCTCGGCGTTGCGAAGAAAGTCGTGCTTGCCGATACGCTCGCGCAAATCTGCGACCCGATTTTCGCCAAAACCGGCGTGCTGACGGGGGCCGAGGCCTGGGCCGCAACCGGCGCCTACACACTCCAGATCTACTTTGATTTCTCGGGCTATTCCGACATGGCGATCGGACTCGCGCTCATGTTCGGATTGCACATCCCGTTCAATTTCAATGCTCCGTATCGCGCGGTCTCGATCCGGGATTTCTGGCGGCGCTGGCACATGACCTTATCGCGCTTCCTGCGCGACTATCTCTATATCCCGCTTGGCGGCAATCGCTGCGGCCGGGTCCGGCAAGCCGCCAATGTGGTCACCACCATGCTCCTAGGCGGCTTGTGGCACGGCGCGAACTGGACCTTCGTCGCCTGGGGCGGGTTGCATGGCGCGGCGCTTGCCGTCAACCACCTCTGGAGCGAGCGCGGCCTCCGCTTACCGAGGCCCCTCGCCTGGATGGCCACGATGCTGTTCGTCATGGCCTGCTGGGTTTTGTTCCGCTCCCCCGACTTCTCCCGGGCTTTTTCGATCCTCGGGTCAATGGCTGGGCTCGAGGGCTTCGGCTCTATCCGGCTCGACCGCGAATATCTGCTCGCACTTGCTGCCGGGGTGGCGCTGGCAGTATTCGGCCCTACGAGCCAGGAAGTTGCCCTTACACGTTTGGCGCCCCGGCCGTGGATCGCGGTTCCGGTTGGGATTGCAGCGGTTTGGATGTTGCTGCTCATCGGCGGCCGGTTGCAGAATGTCTTCATCTACTTCCAGTTCTGAGTGGCGGCGGTTTTTCCGCCTTACGGTCACGGTCGCATTCGCGGCATCGGCCCTGCTCTATCTCTTCATCGTAACAATAGATCCCTACGACATTCTGCCGTTCTCCCCGCCCTTCCCACGCTCGCCCGTCGACAGCAATGCCCGTTTTGCCTTCCCTGCCCTCGCCCGCAGCGGCCGGTTCGACAGTGCGATAATCGGAACTTCCACCAGCCGCTTGCTACGGCCAGCGACCCTGAATGCAGAATTCGGCGCACGCTTCGTCAATCTCTCGATGAACGCCGCGACCGCTTACGAGCAGGTCCGCATTCTGCAAGTTTTCGCGCGCCATCACCCGAACGCACGGACCGTGCTCATCGGAGTTGACTTGCAATGGTGCGGCCGGGGGGAGCCGGAGAAATACACCGGCCGCCCCATGCCGGAGTGGATGTACGACGACCCGTGGCTGCGCGGCTACCGCGAGATGTTCAATCTCAATGTTGCGGAGAAGGCGGGGCAGGCCTTCGGCGTTCTGACCGGCCTCAATCCCGAGCACTATGGGCGGGATGGCTACGCACCCTTCGTCCCTGACGAGCGGGTTTACGACCCGGCCCGCGTCGCCGTGCACTTGAGGGAGGCCGCCTCGCTGACTTGGCCAGACGACGGCACCGATCCGAGGAGCTGGCGCCTAGCCGCCCTCGACCGCCTTGGGCCGGCTTTGGATCTCTTGCCCGCCGAGACCCGGAAGATTGTGTTCTTCGCGCCATTCAACCACGTGTTTCAACCGAAGGCAGGCCCCGGCCATGCGCTCTGGGCGGAATGCAAGCGCCGGGTAACGCAGATCGTGTCGGCCCGCCCCAATGCAGCGGCCGTGGATTTGATGATCCCGAGCCCAATTACCGAGGATGACAATAATTACTGGGACGCGATCCACTACCGGGTCGGTGTTGCGGAGCGGCTGGCCCATGACCTAGGCGCCGCCTCCCGGGGAGAGCCGAGCGAAGACTATGCTTTGCTCCGGCCCGAGGCGGTCAGCACGGCTAGGCGTTGACTGCTCTGCAGGCTTTCCGCGGATTCGGCTCCAAGCCATCGCGCTCTAGTGAGCAGCGCGGGAATGCGGCGGCCGGGTTGCTCGATCCACCGATAGGTAAGATCGGCGAGCATCAACAGCACGAAGACGAATAAAGCGGCACGAGCCAGCGGCGGAATGCCCGCCACCCGGGCCTGCACACGCTCGAATACAAAGATCAGAGGCGAGTGTAGCAGATAAATCGAGAACGAAACCTCGCCCAGCCAAACGCACCAGCGGGCGGAAAAAGCCCGGGCAACGATGCCCGTCTCACCAGCCAGGCAAAATATCAGCAAGGCCGAGCTGGCCCCAGCGAGCCCCGTTTGCTGGCTTGCTGCTGCGTAAAGCAAACCGCCGAGCGCTCCGAGCTGGCCGACGCTTGCCCAGGCTGATGGCAAATGCGATGCGTGCTGGTCCAAGCCGCGCAGCAGGACGCCCAGCACAAACCCAGTGACACCGCGGAGAACCGCGCCGGTTCCGACGATTGTGTCGCCGTAGGCCGCAAGTGCCGTGTATTCGGCGGCGCCGGCCGCTCCCAGTAGAAGGACAATGACCCCGTACCCGGAGGTCCGGCGCGTCAGCATTATGATCGGCAAGAAGCTGCAGTAGCAAAGCAGCTCCACCCCGATCGACCAGCTTGGCGGGTTCCATGCCTGCCGGGCACCCGTATAGGCCTGCAGAAGTAGGAGCACCGAAGGAAAGGCGGCCCACTGATAGGATCCCGGAGCGCCGAGCTGAGACTTGGTGAGCGCTGCGACGGCGAGGGTCGCCATGATTGAGACGTGGAGCGGATAGACGCGGCAGATTCGCCTCAACAGAAAGCCAGGGAGGCCTGGGGCGCGCAACTGCCAATACACAGTCGCCAGGATGTAGCCACTTAGGATGAAGAACAGATCGACGGCGGCATAACCCGAAGCCAGAATGCGGGCGGTCAACCCCTCACCCTCCCCAAACCAAGCGGGGTAGAGATGGTGAAAGACCACCCACAACGCGGCGAAGCCGCGCAGCGATGTTAGCGGCGTAATCTCCATAATTAGCCACCACATAAGCCGGGTCGCCGAGCCTCAGCAATAGGGCGCGGCTGGCCGCTCCTGCGCGCTGTCGTTAAGAAACGGTCGCCAACACTTCCGATTCGCTCGGAAACCGTCCGGCCGCCTTCTTGGAAAACCGTAGTTTTCCATCCACTGTGATCTCGAATACGCCGCCGCTGCTCCGCCGAAGTTGCACTTCGGCTTGAGGCACCTGGCGTTGTATCAGCTTTTCCGCCTCACGGGCGCGCGGCTCGTAGCCTCACATTCCGCAGTATTCAATTTCGATCCGCATAGAAAACCTCGTTCACCCAAAAAACTGGACATGATCCTCGGTTACTGCCATGAAGCGGCGGAAACTTTCAACTAGGAATAGCATGAACGAGCGTGTCGTCCCCGTTATCCTTTCGGGCGGTTCGGGCACCCGGCTCTGGCCGGTATCCCGCGAGAGCTTTCCTAAGCAACTCTGGCCGCTCATTTCGCGCAATTCAATGATTCAGGAAACAACGCTGCGCGCCCGTGGTTCCGCCTTTGATCCGCCCATCATTGTGTGCAATCACGAACACCGGTTTCTGATCGCGGAGCAGCTTCGGGCTGTGGGGGTCGATGGGGCCCGGATCGTGCTCGAGCCCGTTGGCCGCAATAGCGGCCCGGCAATCGCCGCCGCCGCTTTGTTGGTTGCCGAAGAGCATCCCGATGCAGTCCTGTGGATGATGGCGGCTGACGCCGCGATAGCCGACGTTTCGGCGCTGCACAGCGTCCTCGAAAGCGCAATTGCTGCGGCACGGTCTGGCCGCATTGTCACGTTTGGGATGAAACCTACTGCACCAGAAACTGGTTATGGCTATATCGAGGTCGGGCAGAGGCTGGACGATGCGCCGGGTGTGCACAGCCTAACGCGATTCATCGAAAAGCCGGATCCTGCGACCGCGGCCAACCTCGTCGAGGGCGGGCGACACCTATGGAATTCGGGCATGTTCGTCTTCACCGCCCGCACCCTGCTTGAGGAGATGCAAACCCACGCCCCCCAGCTTCTCCCTGCTGTTCGCGCAGCGGTCACGAAACGGCAGCAAGACCTTGATTTCATTCGACTTGATCCGGCAAGCTTCACCGCCGCCCCGAATATCAGCCTCGATTACGCGGTAGCGGAGCGTACGAAACGCGCTGCTGTGGTTCCCGCCGATCTCGGCTGGTCCGATGTCGGAAGCTGGGGGGCATTGTGGGATATCAGCGACAAAGACCCGCGAGGGAATGCCATTGTTGGCGATGCGCTGCTCGAGAATGCCGATAATTGTTACGTCCGCAGCGATGGTATTCTGACCGCCGTGGTAGGCCTTAAGGATACGGTGGTGGTGGTTACGAAAGACGCAGTGCTCGCCATGCACCGCGACCATGCGCAAGACGTGAAGCGGGTGGTGGACCGGTTGAAGCAGGCAGGCCGTAACGAAGCCGTGGCGCATAACCGCTGTTACCGGCCCTGGGGATTCTACGAGTGCCTCATCCAGGGGGACCGCTTCCAGGTGAAGCGCATCGTCGTCACACCCGGCCAGAAACTTAGCCTGCAGCGGCACTACCATCGTGCCGAGCATTGGGTCGTGGTGCACGGCGCTGCTTTGGTAACCCGCGATCATGAGCAGAAGCTCGTTCAGGAGAACGAGAGCATTTATCTCCCGCTCGGCTGCGTGCACCGGCTGGAGAATCCTGGACGCATCCAGCTCACCTTGATCGAGGTTCAGGCCGGATCGTATCTCGGGGAGGACGATATCGTCCGGATCGAGGACACGTACGGCCGGGCCTGAGTTCATGCCGCGGGCCCTGATCACCGGAGTAACCGGGCAGGATGGGGCGTATCTTGCCCAATTACTGCTCGAAAAAGGCTATGAAGTAATTGGCGTGATGCGCCGGTCTGCGTCCTCCGACATTATCGGGGAACGGCTGCGATGGCTCGGGATCCTCAACGAAGTAGCCCTCGTCGAGGGTAACTTGGTTGACCTCTCGAGCCTCATTCGGCTGATGCAGGAACACCGGCCCGATGAGGTGTACAATCTCGCGGCTCAGAGCTTCGTTGCGACCTCCTGGCGGCAGCCTCTGCTCACGGGGACGGTCACCGGGCTTGGGGCCGCCAATGTGCTGGAGGCCGTTCGCATCGCCCGGCCAGAAGCACGGTTCTACCAGGCGAGTTCCTCCGAAATGTTCGGCAAAATCCAGGAGCCGCAGCAGACCGAGCGAACGCCCTTCTACCCGCGCAGCCCTTACGCAATCGCCAAGCTCTATGCGCATTGGATGACGGTGAATTACCGCGAGAGCTTCGGCCTGCATGCCTCTTCTGGCATTCTGTTCAACCATGAGAGCCCGCTGCGCGGAATCGAGTTTGTGACGCGCAAGGTTACGGATGGGGTCGCGCGCATCAAGCTGGGCCTCGCCAAAGAGCTGCAGCTCGGCAACCTGGACGCCAAGCGGGACTGGGGTCATGCGCGCGATTATGTTCGCGCCATGTGGCTCATGCTGCAGCAAGAGCATCCGGGCGATTATGTGGTCGCCAGTGGCCGGTCGGTGAGCATCCGTGAGATGGTCCACATGGCGTTCGCGCATGCAGGGCTCAATGCTGATGATTACATTCGAGTCGATCCGAAACTGATCCGTCCGGCCGAGGTCGATGTGCTTCTCGGCGATGCTTCGAAGGCCCGCCAGAAGCTGGGTTGGGAGCCGACCATTTCGCTCGAGGAAATGATGGCGGAGATGGTGGACGCGGATTTGGCCCGGCACCGGGCGAAAATGAGCGCCGGCTGATAGATGTGGCCGCACCGCATTCTCGTAACGGGGGCGGGCGGCTTCGTTGCCTCGCATCTCATCCCGGCTTTGCACGGCGCCTTTCCTGGCACGCAGGTTGTCGGCGCCGGCCACCAGCCCCGGCCGGGCCTGCATCCGCTGGACGTAACCGACCCGCAATCCGTTAGTGCCCTGGTGGAACGGCTCCGTCCCGACGCATGCGTGCATCTCGCGGCCATTGCGGCTATCGCTGCGGCGCGGGAGACGCCGAGGCTTGCCTGGTCGGTTAATCTTCAGGGCACACTCGCGCTTGCAGAAGCGATTTTCGCCCATGCGCCGGAGTGCCTCCTGGTTTACGTGTCCAGCGCCGATATCTATGGCGCGAGTTTCCGTTGTGGCCGGCCTCTGGACGAGGATGCGGCCCCCGCCCCGCTCAATACATATGGCGCAACGAAGGCGGCTGCGGATCTTGCGCTGGGTGCGCTCTCGGCGGAGCGACAGTTGCGCGTCGTCCGGGTGCGTCCGTTCAACCACACCGGGCCGGGCCAATCCGCGGACTTTGTCGTTCCGGCCTTCGCCCGCCAAGTCGCGCGCATTGCAGTTGGGCTGCAAGAGCCGGTGATTCACACCGGTGCGCTGGATCCCCAGCGCGATTTTCTTGACGTGCGCGACGTGTGCCAAGCCTATGTGGCGTGCCTGCGAACGCCCCCTGAGGCGGGCACGGTGCTTAACCTGGCGTCCGGAGTGCCCCGCCGGGTCGGGGACATATTGGCGGACCTGCTCGATCGCTCCGGGGTCAAGGCCCTGGTCAGGCCTGTTTCGCATCTGTTGCGGCCTTCGGATATCCCGGTGGGCCTTGGCCATGCCAACCGGGCGCGCATGCTGCTCGGCTGGGAGCCGCGCATTCCCTGGTCGCAGACTTTGGATGATGTGCTCGAGGATTGGCACGGCCGGGTTAGAGCAGAGCGGGTCTGACGGAAATCGTGTGTGCCCCGGCGCGGGTCAGCTCGCGGGTTCGTCCTCTTGTCGCTCCATAATGCCGCCTAGACGAGCAGCCGCCTTGGAGCCGCGCAGAGCGTCTAAGGGCGGTGGGCACACAGTCATTCTAACAGGTTGCCCAACTAAGCCGGATCCGGCCTTGTGAGTTTTTGTCTAGCCGACCCGCTCTGGCTGTCATATTCTGCCTCAAATGGGGCGACTCAAGTAGCATGACATCGACGCGACCATTTGTGCATGTTATCGAGATGCAAACGCTTGATATGATATCGATGCAACCGTGAGTTTATGTGGCCCCGCGGCCACCGAGGGGGAGGGACCAATGTCGACATATCTGGGAGCGACAAGAGCGACTCCAGGTTTCATCGACCGCTACTATACGGTTTATCTTATCATAATCGCGACAGCAGGATGGGCGCTCGCGTCCTACGATTTCAATCTGCTGGTCTTGACCCTTCCTGATATTGCCACAGCCCTGCAACTGTCCGCGTCAATGGTCGGGTTTCTCGGCTTTATTATCTACGCGGCCATGTTCGCGGTCACGTTTTTTGTGGGCTTCGGCATGGACACGCTGGGCCGCAAGTGGATGTGGATGTTCTGCCTTACCGGCTCGGCAGTTTTCACCGGCTTGACGTATTTCGTGCAGGACTACTGGCAGCTCGCCGTTGTTCGTGCCCTTGCGTCGGGACTCGCGTTCTCTGAACTTGCCGTTTCGATCACCCTGGTTAATGAGCAGGTGCCGTCGCATCGGCGTGGACTGCTCTATTCGATCGTCCAAGGTGGCTGGCCGCTTGGCGTGTTCCTCGCATCCGGCGTCTATCTAGCCTTTCAATCGTTTGGTTGGCGCACCGTGTTCCTGCTCGGCGTGCTTCCCCTCATTGTCGTAATTATTGGGCGCTATTGGGTTAAAGAATCCGACCGCTTTGAGCATCTACAGGAATTGAAAGCAGCTAACCGCGATGGGCGGACGGAGAAGGTTGCGGAACTGCTGCAAAAATATAGCGTTGACACGACCGAATTAGATAAGGTCAGTCTCCGGCAGTTGTTTGCGACGCCTGGCGAGGTCCGGCGGCGGTTGGTTCTACTCACTATAGTCTGGCTTTTCTATGGAACGTCGTTTGTCGCCACCAACGTCTACATCACTTATTGGCTGACCGAGTACCTAGGTTGGGCGGCCTCGTCAGCCGCTCAGCTTTTATTAGTCTCAAGCGGAATTGGCTACTTCTTCTACATCCTCGGTGGACTGTTCGGCGAGCGCTGGGGACGACGGCAGGTACTTGTGGTTACTGGCTTGGTCACCGGACCGCTCAATTTACTATTCATGTTTCTGCATAACCCCGTCGCCATTGCGATCGTGTACTTTTGCATTTACCAGGCAACGAACGGAACGTGGTCGGGCGCCGGCTATGCCTACTGGGCCGAGTGCTTCCCAACCCGGGTCCGGGGCACGGCGATCGGCTGGCTCGGCGCGATGCTCACGGCCGGATTCATTATCGGGACGTTGCTGTGGACGACGCTGATTGGCGTGACGTCGCCAAGAATCACGTGGCTGGTGATCGCGGTGCTGATCGGTTTCGGAGAGTGGACCGCTCTCCTGCTTCCCAGAATTCGTCCTGGACAGACGCTCGAACAGATTGTCACCTGATATGGCCAAGACCGGGCAACGAGGGAACGGAAGCGTGATGCATAAAACCATCATCATCGACGGATTGGAGGAGCCGGAAGGGCCGGTCTGCCTCGATGACAACAGTTTTTATATTGTAGAGATGTCGCGAGCCCGGCATCGCGTCGTGCATGTAGCGGCGAAGGGCGAAATGCACCAGGTAGTCGCCACTGCCGGACGGCCGAACGGGCTCGCACTCGACGGTGACGGTAATATCTGGATCGCCGAGGCGACAGAGGGTGCCTTGATCTGCGTCTCGCCGGCAGGGAACGAAATACGCAAGATTGCGGGCGATACGGCAGGCCGCTTCCTCTGGCCGAACGACATCGCCTTCGCGCCCAGCGGCCTTTTATACATGACCGACTCTGGCATTCTCGATAGCGAGTTCATCGATGGGCTCGCAATCCGTGCGGATTTTGCGACCATCCCGTATGATGGGCGGGTCTATGAGATCGACCCACGAGAGGGCCGTGTACTGCGAATGCTTGATCGTGGGCTTCGCTACGCCAATGGCATCGCCTTAGGTCCCGATGGTAGCCTCTACGTCGCTGAAACACTCTCAGGCGATATCTTCGTCTATGACCTGGGCGAGGCTGCTCCCCGCCGCCGTCATTTTGGGAATTGCCTGACCCCGGACCATCGACCGGTTTTCAAAGGCCCTGACGGCATCAAGTTCGGCGGTGACGGGCGCCTATACTGTGCAATCTACGGCCAAGCCGCAATCGCTGTGCTCGATCCCGATGGGCGGCCAGCCGAGCGTATCCCGACGGTGGGCCAGAAGCCGACGAACCTAGCCTTCAGACGCTATGGCAACGAAGCTATCGTTACTGAAGTCTCTGGCGGCGCTGTCGAAGCGATCACAATGCCCTGCGCCGGTCTGCCCCTGTTTTACCCAACGGGTCTGGTGGATTGAATGTTTTGTCGCAGCCGACGTGTTCTCAAATCCCTGGCCGCATAGAGAGCAGGAGCGAAGAATAATGTTCAAAGGCCACTCGGCCGGAATCGCCGCCGCCCTCACGATTGTGCTTGGTTGGCCGGCACTGGCGCAAACTCCTCCGAGTAGCGCATCTAGCGCCCCCGGCGGAACCAGCCCGGCTGCCACCAGTGCTATTGTTCCGTCGGGATCGGCGCAGAAATCGCAAAATGATTGGCGCGGGCGGACCCTGATCGGCACGCCGGTATTCAATGACACCGGCCAGCGGATGGCTACCATCAACGATCTGCTGATCACCGATGATGGCAAGGTGGATCGAGTAATCCTGTTACTGCGAAGGGAGCGCGGCAAGCTCGTCGCCGTACCCTTCAATGAATTACACTTTCTGCCAAGTACAAGGAACGCGCTCACGGGCATGCCGGCGACTGGTATTGCCCTCCCACCACCCGGGGGTTACCAGCTAAAGACCTACGGCGCGGTGTTACCCGGCGCGAGCCGTGACTCACTCGCTCAGATGGAACCGTTCCGTTTTGCTCCGTAGCGCTCCCGCCAGGCAAACGGGGAAACGCCTCCTACCCTGCCTCGCTGTGGCCATGGTTGCAGGCCAAAGCGGTATCAAGCCCGCCGCGAGGCCAAGCATGCAAGTCCGACGGTGCGCCCGCGCCGCCGATGTTCGTCGATCAGGTCCGCAACTCGGCCCATTGGTCGGCACCGCCGGACTTCACATCCTGCCGATGTGAACGCTTGGGCGTAGGCGTAGAGCAGATCGGTTTTGACACTTGCACTCTGAGGAGACCAAGTGCTGCCCTGAAGGCGGATATCGCTGCTGAGCTCAGTAGCGCTCAGCCGACCCCGCATCCGGAGTGAGCCATGCACGAACACGCCCCCATCTTGGCATCCCTGCCGCTCGGCACCCTTCCCGAGACTCGATATCCCGACCCGCGGGTCGAGCTGTTGGACAAGCGGTTTACCTATGTACAGCGCAACGCGGCGATCGAGCGCATCGCCAGCGGATTCCGTTGGGCCGAAGGCCCGGTCTATTTCCGCGACCTCCGTTGCCTGATCTGGAGCGATATACCCAACAATCGGATGATGCGCTGGTTGGAGGAGGACGGGCGTGTCTCGGTTTTCCGCACCCCTTCCAATTACGCCAACGGCAACACGCGCGATCGCGAAGGCCGCCTGATTACCTGCGAGCACGACGCACGACGCGTGACCAGGACCGAGTATGACGGAACCGTCACTGTGCTGGCCGACAGTTATCAGGGGAAGCCGCTTAACGCGCCAAACGATGTCGTTGTGGCGAGCGACGGCGCGGTATGGTTCACCGATCCTGGCTACGGCATCGACGGTCCCTATGAGGGTCATGCCGCACCGGCCGAGCTTGGGCGTAACGTTTATCGTCTCGATCCGCAGACCGGCGCCGTACGGGTAGTTGCGGATGATTTTGTTCGCCCGAACGGACTTTGCTTCTCGCCTGACGAGCGCCGGCTCTACATCGTGGACTCCGGCATTACGCATGGCGGGCCGGCGCACATCCGCGTTTTTGACGTCGCCCGCGAGAAGCTGGAGAATGGCCGCATCTTTGCCGATGATTTCGCTCCAGGACTGACGGATGGCATCCGTACCGACTCGGATGGCAATGTGTGGGCCAGCATGGGCTGGGGTGATCCCGGCGAGGATGGTGTACGCTGCTATACACCCGGCGGCGACCTGATCGGCAAAATCCATTTGCCCGAACCTTGCGCCAATCTCTGCTTCGGCGGCCGTAAGCGCGATAGACTTTTTATGTGTGCCAGCACGTCGGTTTATGCGCTATACCTTAATGCCGAAGGCGCGCAGCGCCCTTGATACCGGGAGACCGATGCTGCAAGCGCGGAGGGATTCGGAGGCCCGGAGTCGCCGCCTCGCGTTCTGGAAAAGGCGCTCTCGTTTCATTAGAGCGGGATGACTTCAGGTAAGTCGCCCCGCTCTAGGAACTTTGGTTTTCAGAGCGCGGTTCAGGCTTTCCGGCGATTCCGCCTCAAGCCATCGCGCTCTAAGGCCAAATTGCTCCTCCATTGCGGCGCCCGTGCGCGGGCCGGCCATTTTGATTTGGGTTCTGCGATCCGCCGCCAGCGATAGGGCGTGGCGCGGGAAACGCGGATAGCCTGCGCGCCTGCTCTGCGAACATCCGTGCGTCCTGGCGCGCGACGCGAAACCGGCGGCGTTGGCGTTGTGGCAGCCCCCTCGGGCCGGCGCACGAAGGCGCGCGCCTTGGCCAACCGGCACGAACGGTGTTATCGTTTTTCCCGGCACCCGGCCCGATCCGTACGGATAGGATTGTCGTGATCGCGGTGTCCCGGTTGCTTAACGAAATTGGTGGAGGCGGAATAATGACGAAACTCGCGCTGCTTGGCGCCGGCGGCAAGATGGGCGTTCGCCTGGCCACCAACCTCCAGGGCTCGCAATTCGATGTTGCGCATGTCGAGATTTCCGAGGAAGGGCGGCAGCGCCTGCGCGCGGCGGTCGGTGCCTCCTGCGTCGATCAGGAACGCGCGTTGGCCGAGGCCGATGTCGTCGTGCTGGCGGTGCCGGACCGGCTGATCGGCCAAATCGCGCACGGGATCATCGACAAGGTCCGGCCGGGGACGGCGCTCATCGTGCTGGACGCCGCCGCGCCGCACGCGGGACAGATGCCGGACCGCAAGGACGTCACCTATTTCGTCACGCATCCCTGCCATCCGCCGATCTTCAACGACGAGACCACGGAGGAGGCGCGGCGCGACTTCTTCGGCGGGATTGCGGCCAAGCAGCACATCGTCTGCGCGCTGATGCAGGGGCCGGAGGAGCATTACGCGCTGTGCGAGTCCGTGGCGCGCACGATCTACAAGCCGGTCATGCGCGCCCATCGTTGCACCGTCGAGCAGATCGCGATGCTCGAGCCCGCGCTGTCGGAAACCGTCGCGATCACGATGTGCCTCGCCGTGCGCGAGGCGACCGACGAGGCGGCCCGCCGTGGCGTGCCCCAGCAGGCCGCAATCGATTTCGTGCTCGGCCACCTCAACATCGGCCTGGCGATTGCCTTCAACGTCATGCCGGAAGGCCGGTTTTCCGATGGTGCGCTGCACGCGATCGACCAGGCCAAGCGGGTCATCTTCAAGGAAGGCTGGCTCGACCGCGTGTTCGCGCCCGAAGCGGTGCTTCAGTCAGTGCGCGACATCTGCGCACCGCCGAAGGCCGCCGAGTAGGCGGCTACGGTGCCACGCCGCCTACTTTGCCACCAAGCGGACGAGATCACGGCGGCGCTGAAGCTCGTGGAAGCCGGTCTGTCCCCCACAGCCGCAGCTAGACTAGACTTTGCTAGCTAGCTGGGTGCGGGTTAGGCAAGCCGATCGGCATGGCCGCCCCCCAAGCGAGCCTACGCAGCCCGGCGATGAAGTTGTTGCTCGAGCTTCGCCAGCGCGGCCTGCCGTGCCTCTTGCACCTGGCGTCGCAGTGGCGTAACCCAATCATTAGCACCGCGGCGATGCGCGGGTTGTTGCCATGTGTTCAGTATATTAAGACATATAACAATATCAACACAGATAAAACAACCCGTGCCTCTCAGCTTGTGCGATTGGCCATGCATGCCCGGTTTTGGTAAGATTTAGCTCATGTCTATTATCGTTGACCCTGCTGCCGAGCGGCTGCTCGCTGAGATGGCTAAGAAGACCGGGAAGGATGCTGCCGAGCTGTTAACCGCCGCCTTGACGGCCCATGCGCAGGCCATCGGCGTGTTGCCCGCGCGTTCGCCGCCGCCTATGACCAGCGAGGAACGTTTCCGCGCAATGATGGAAATTGCCGATCGCGCGGCACAACGACCTGTTTTTGACCCGCGCCGTCCCGATGACATCATCGCCTACAATGTGCTTGGTTTGCCGGAATGATTGTTGTCGATACTTCGGCTCTCTACGCCATACTGACGAAGGAACCCGAGGCGCAAGACTTTATGCACGCCACAAGCCGGGACGATGCACCTCAGATATCGGCGCTGACGGTCTAGGAAACCATGATCGTCTGTTATGCCCGCGGCGGCAATGCATTGCTTGAAGACCTGCAGCAACTTCTAACAACCGGCAACATCGCTGTCGTTCCCTTTGATCAGCAATCCGCCAATGCCGCTCAAACGGCCTATCAACAATTCGGCAAGGGACATCACTCCGCGAGCCTCAATCTCGGCGACTGTGCAGCTTACGGCCTCGCCGTCACACTTGGCTGCCCGCTGCCTTTGCCGGGCGGCAAGAGCGAGAGCGCGGACGCACAGGCGCGCGGCGACGACGGATCCGGGCGAAAGTTTCGCTTGACAGGCAACCGGCGATTATGTTCTGGTTGTGTTCGTGTCCTGGACCCCTCCTCCCCTCCCAACCGGTCTTTCGGATCGCCTGGCCCGCATCATAGCAGAGCTACGCGGGG
>JAFAHH010000878.1 GCA_019237355.1 Acetobacteraceae bacterium
AGGGGCGCGGGCACGATCATGCCGGGCGAGTGCCCTGGCCATCGGCGCGCGTCCAGCCGAGAGCTCCGCGAGTTCTGCCTGAAGCACTCTCCCGCCCAGGCTCGTGCAAACTTGGGGCAAAACCCCCAATCCCTGGATCGGCCACCCCAGGGGGGCCAAGATCCGGGCCCAGGTCACGAAAAGCTCGCCACCATTCGGCAAACGTGAGACGGTCTGGATCAGCCCTTTCCCCAAGGTGCTGCTGCCGACCACGACGGCCCGGCCGCGATCCGATAACGAGGCGGCCACGATTTCCGCCGCGCTAGACGTGCGTCCATCCACCACCACCACGACCGGCAGGTTGGGCGCAATATCAGGCCCCGGCGACCGAAAGACGCGATTGGTTGCTGGATCTCGTCCAGCGGTGAGCGCGACGACACCCGACGGTAACAACAGGCGGCTCACATCCACGGCCTGGTTGAGCAACCCTCCCGGGTTGCCCCGCAAGTCAAGGACCAGTCCATCCGGCCGATGCCGCCCGGAGAGCCCGGCCGTGATCTCGCGCGCGAGTCGCTCATCGGTCCGCTGGTTGAAGCCCGTAATGCGCAGCACCAGCATACGCCTCACCCACTGGGCAAAGACCGTCTCCGGCGGCACGAGCGCCCGAATGAGCTGCATTCGCCGAACCCGCCCGTTCTCGCCACGCAGCGTGATCAAGACCGGCGTGCCAACTGGGCCCGACAGTAGAGCGGCGACCGCGGCGGGGTCTTTTCCCTGAACCGGCCCACCATCGATGGCTAAAATCCGGGACCCGGGCCGGATGCCCGCCTGCGCCGCCGGGCCGTCCGGCAGCACCTGTTGGACGAGAATCGCCCCCCGGTTCTCTGTCAGAACCACCCCAAGGCCTGCCCGGCCCGAGCGGGCCTCAATGTCCTCCACCGCCTCTTCCGGCCCTACATAGCGGGAATAAGGATCGAGGTGGTTGAAAAGCTCATCGAAGAAGCTGCGAATCAAATCCTCCGTCCCGGCGTTTCGCACAGGAGCGGAGACCTCCCGGGCCGTCTCGGCCACATTTGCCGCGACCTGGCCCCACGCGAGCGCATCCCCGCCTTGTGGCAACGGCGTAAAAACGAAGACCTTTGCAGGTGAGATGAGGCGTATCGCGCCATCCCGCGCTTCCGCGCGAAGCGCGGGATCCAATGCCGTGAGGCCGCCCAGACCCCACACCGTAAGCTGCGGAATCGGCACTGGCTCGAGCGTGCGAGGCTCCATAAAGGCGAGCGCCGCTCCGTAAACCTGCGCAGCCATATGAGCGTCGAAGCCGCCCGCTAGGCTGGGCTGGGCCCACGCGGCTAGAGCGAGGATGACACCCAGCAAAGAGGCAAGGATCAATCGCTTAGGGGCCGCTTTTTTCGTTTCTGTTTAACTACTCTGGTTCCGGGATCGCCTTGCAGAATATGAAAAACAAGGCCGCCGGTTACAGGGCTGGCCTCTACAAGACGCGCTTCAACTGGTTGGGCCAGCCGATAACTCAGATCAGTGTGCCGGCCGCTTAAAGTTTGCGCTTTCTCGTCGTACCTCCAAGCATCGTCTGGCAAGGTGGATAGCGGAACGATGCCATTCGCCCCATTGCTCGCAACGGTAACAAAGAGGGCAAATCGAGTCACGCCGGAAATCCACGCCGTGACACTCGCGCCGATCTTTTCCGCCATATATGCGGCGACATAGCGATCGATAGCGTCGCGCTCGGCGGCGGCGGCGCGCCGTTCGGCCATGGTGAGGTGCTCGCCCAGATCGGCGAAGCGGGAGGCTTCCTCGGGTGTCAGGCCTCCCGCTCCGAGGCCCAGGCCCCCAACCAGGGCACGATGCACCAAGAGATCAGCATATCGCCGGATCGGGCTCGTAAAATGGGCATAACGCGGCAAGGCCAAGCCGAAATGGCCGATATTGTCCGGGCTATAAGCCGCCTGGGACTGGCTGCGCAGAACCACCTCATTCACCAGCAGCGCCTCACCCGTGCCGGCAACATGGCGCAGTACTCGGTCGAGATCGCGCGGGTGCACGTTTGCAGGCAGGCCGATCCCAAATCCGCGCAGAAAATTGCGCAAAGCCTCGATCTTCTCTTCAGAGGGCGGCGCATGGACCCGATACATACAGGGCAAGCGCCGCCGTTCCAGCTCCTCAGCGGCGGCGACATTGGCGAGCACCATGAACTCCTCAATGAGCCGGTGACTATCCAAACGCGGACGCGGGATTACCTCCGCGACATGGCCCTTTTCATTCAAAACCACCTTGCGCTCGGGCAGATCGAGATCGAGCGTCCCTCGCCGTTCACGAGCGGCTAGTAGCGCCCGAAATCCGCCGTACAGCGCCGGGAGTGGCAAGCCGAGATCATCACCGCCATCATGCGCCCGCTGAACCTGTTCATAGGTAAGCCGGGCAGCGCTGCGCATTAAGCCGCGGCCGAAATGATGGCGCCTCTTCTGGCCGCTCGGATCGATTTGCATCTCGACGAAAAGACAGCCCCGGTCCTCGTTCGGCTGCAAGCTGCACCAGCCGTTTGAGAGGGACTCAGGCAACATCGGCACGACGCGGTCTGGAAAATAGACGCTGTTCCCCCGCCGCTGGCCCTCTCTATCAAGGGCTGAACCTGGCCGCACATAACACGCGGCATCGGCGATCGCCACGATCAGACGGAAGCCGATCCCGTGCGGCTCGGCGTACACGGCGTCGTCGAAATCGCGTGCGTCCTCGCCATCGATCGTGACCAACGGAACATGGCGCAAATCGACCCGCTCACCAAGCCCCACAGCGCCCGCCTGCTCCGATTCTTCCAGCGTCTCCGCGGGGAACACGCTTGGGATGCCATGGGTATGGATCGCAATCAGGCTCACCGAGCGCGCATCGCCCATAGCTCCCAGGCGCTCGATCACGCGGGCCGGCTTCAGGCCAAGCCCGTGATGCGGCAACGGCTCGGCGAGCACGATTTCGCCCGGTTCGGCGCCCGAATCCTCGCCCGGCGGCACAACCCATTCAGCCTTAGAACGCCGGTCGGTGGGCACGACCCGGCCCGGTCGATAGATGCCCAGAACCCGCCCCGGGCGCTCCGCTATGCGCTTGAGGGTTCGGCCCTCGTACAGACCCGGCCGGATCAGGCGCAGGCGGGCCAGCACGCGCTGACCGGGCGCAAGCGCCGCATGGCCGCGGCGCTCCGACGCCATGAGCACGCTCGGGGCTGGCCCCTCCCCCTCCCAGGCGACTGGCCGCGCGACAGCATCGCCATCGGGATCGGTGCCGGTCACTTCCAGAAGCATAGTCTCCGGAAGCCTCCCGCCTTTGGGATGCCGGCCGGCGCGGTCCCGAGAAATTGCGCCCTCCGCAGCCAATTCTTTCAGCAAATCCCGAAACTCGGCCCGGTGCTGTGCCCCGATGTTGAAGGCGCGGGCAATCTCACGCTTGCCCATCCGGTTCGGTGATTCATCCAAGAAACGGCGAAGCTCTGCAAGCGTGGGAAGCCGCGAGATTTTCGAGCAGCGAGCCACCTCAGGTAAGCATGGTCGCGGCTCGATTTCTGCGCTTGAGCGACGGCCTGAAATGCGGGCAATGTTTCAAATCAAGTTTATCTAGCACGGCTTTCCTATTTCTCGATAATGTCCGACCTTTACTTTAAACTAACCGGCTGCGCGCCAGGCAGCAAGCAACGCGGCCGACCCTGTGGTGCAGCGCCGCTCGGGAGGTGAACGTCTAGCTATCGGTTCTCAGGCAATTAATCGGTGAGAGCTAACGAATGGCGTTGACGAATACCCGGCCAACGCCCGAGGTTTTTGGCCGCGTTGCTGGCGTGGAGACCGCGCATGAAATTCTCCCATGAGTTGGAAGCTATTCGCGCCTTTCACGGAATGCGCGTTCGCCAGTTGCAGCTTGTTACCGAGCTCGGCTTGTTTGCGATGCGCTCGCCCGAAAGCCTGCAGGCGATACTCGATCAGGTAAGCAAGGTCGCTGCTGAAGGGCTTCAGTCCTCACACGCCAAGGTACTCGAACATCTGCCGCACGAATCGGTGTTTTTGGTGCGAGCGGGCTACGGCTGGAAGCCGGGCGTTGTCGGCAAAGCGAAACTCGAGGGCGGTATTGAGAGCCCCGCCGGATACGCTTTCCTGACCGGCAAGCCAGTAATCTCCAATCATCTTGGGCACGAAAGCCGCTTCCGCACCCCTCCCCTCCTGCTCGAGCATGGCATTCAGAGCGCCATCAATGTCTTGATTGGGAGCGAAGCAGCAGGCCATTTCGGCGTGCTGGAAGTCGATAATACAGACCGCGGTGACTTCAACGAACAAGACATTTTCTTCCTTCAGGCACTCGCCAACACGCTTGCCGGCGCCCTGGAGTTGCACAAGCACCAAGAGGAGTTGCGCCGCAAAGAAGCGTTCGTCCAGAGCATGCTCGAGGCCAGCCCCGATTCTATCATCATCTTATCGCCGGAAGGCATGGTGCTGGCAATGAATCGGAGCGGGCTTCAGGCGATGGAAGTCGACCACCCCACCATGCTGCAAGACAAGAGCTGGGAAAGCTTCTGGCCGGATGAAGAATTGGCTAAAGTGCAGCAGGCACTTGCTGCGGCCCGCGCTGGCGAAACCGGGAGGTTTGAGGGCTTCCGGCCAACATTCAAGGGAACTCCAAAATGGTGGGATGTCGTCGTCGCGCCAATCATGGCCGACGGAGCCAAACCTGTGCAGCTTATTTCCATTGGACGAGAAATTACTGAGCGCGTCAAGGCAGCCGAGGCAAAGGATCAGTTGCTGCGCGATAAAGACCTTCTAATGCGCGAGGTACATCATCGGGTTAAGAACAGCTTACAATTGGTTCAGACATTGCTGCACTTGCAATCACGCTCCGCCACTCATCCCGAAGTGCGCCAGCAAATCGACGAGGCCGCTGGCCGGATCATGACGATCGGCATGGTACATCAGCGCCTGTATCAGGGCGGGTCCGTCGCCGAGTCGGACGCTGGGCTCTATTTGCGTACGCTTCTCGACGATATGGCGGGGATCCTCGGTCTTTCCGAGCAAGGGCGAGAAATCGACCTGCAGGTTGAGCCTATTTCGCTTCCGGCCGACAGTATTTCGCCGCTCGGCCTGATTACCACGGAGCTCGTGACCAATGCTTTAAAGTATGGCAAGGGCCGGGTGGTTGTTCGGGTCCAGCGCGCCGAGGGCGGGCTGGAGATCATTGTCGAGGACGAAGGGCCAGGATTTGCGGAAGATTTCGATGTCCTGCAAAGCCGCGGCCTGGGCATGCGTTTGGTTTCTGCACTCGCCCGGAGTGGGGACGCCTCCATACGGATCGACAGAACTGTGCCGTTCGGCCGAATAATCGCGAAACTATCGACCCCCGCTCCGGCTTCAGGGAAGGATCATTAGAGCGCGATGGCTTGAGGCGGACTCGGGTTCCAATTCGCAAGCACCGGGTCCCATTTTGCGCGCAAAATGGGGGCCCGGATTGGGGTCCCGATCGTCGGAAAGCCTGAATCGCGCCCTGAGCAAAGGTACGCAATGACTTCGGTCCGATACCATCAGGCAGCAACAGCTTCTAATCCGCACCAAGCGGCCATCGTAAGCGCCAGGACACAACTTACCGTTTGCATGCTGGCCAGATCGACATTCTCATCGATACCGTGGATGTTCTCGGCAGACGGCCCGTAGCAGGTGGCTTCGGTGTTTTGGTAGAGCTTGTAAAGGCGGGCGTCCGTGAGCCCCGTGGCGGCATAGGGCCGCAGATCTTCGCCAGCAACCTGTCGGTGTAATGCTGAAACCGTGAGCGATATCTCCTGCTCGGGAGCGAATATCGCCCCGTCAGCCATAAAGCCCCGGAATTCCACTTCCACTCGTACACCCTCAAGGCGCCTATCCTGAGCGGTTTCCTGGATCAAGTGCTCGATCTCGGCCCGCACATCGTGGCACGAGTGGCCCGGCATCACGCCCACCCGCATGCCAAGCCGGGCCCGCGTTGGAACGGAGCTGTTCCACTCGCCACCTTGTATAGTTCCCAAATTAACGTTGATCGGATGATCGATGGCGGCGAAGGCAGGATGACGCCGCTCCGGCTTGTTCATCTCCGTTTCATATGCTTTAAATCGCTCGATCACGATGTAGGCGGCCTCAATCGCGTTCACCCCTTTGTGCATTTCGCGAACATGCACGGGCCGGCCAGTGATCGTCACCCACGCCCAAACCACGCCGACCTCCGCGATATACAAGGCGGAGTGGCCGTCGCCTGGCTCAGGAATCAAGCAAGCATCAGGTTTTGGCAGGGCCCGCATGACCGCGAGCGCGCCATTGCCCGTACATTCCTCCTCGATCACGGCTGCAAATTGCACTTCAGCGGCCGGCTGCAACCCCGCCCTGCGAAGCGCTGCAAACGCGACCAAAAAACAGATGATACCCGCCTTCATGTCGCCAGCACCGCGGCCATACATACGGCCGTTACGGATGCTCGGCTCATAGGGTGGCGTCGTCCAGAGATCAGCCGCGCCCTCCGGCACGACATCCACGTGGCCTTGCAGAAGCAGACTTCGTCCCTTTGCTTGACGTGGCCTATGGACCGCCACGATATTGTCCCGCGCCTCGTAAGGGATTAGGGGCGGCGAAAATCCAGGGTGATCAGCCAACAGGCTTGCCTCGACCGGGACCGGGTAAGGCTCAAGCCCAATCTCTCGGTAGATTCGGGTCGCTTCCTCTAGGCAGGGTTGCTCCTGACCCAGCACGCTGCGGTGCCGAACGAGACTCCCCAGAGACGAAACCGCCTGCTCTTCCAGGGATTGCACGGCCTCGGAGATTGCGCGCGAAGCACCCGGATCGATGGACTGGTTCATACCCGCCAGCTTGACCGGTTCGCAACCGGGCCGCAAGCTGCGCACGTGGTAAGGTACGAAACCGAGCACGAAGAAATCGTCCGGCCAGAGTGGATCGACGCCAATGGCCATATGAACCTGGCCTATTTCGTCGTGATATTCGACCACGCTACGGATGTGTTATTCGACGCTTTGGGCATTGGCGATGAGTATCGGCGGGCAACAGGCAAGGCATTGTTTGTTGTGGAGACCCACACCCTCTATGAGCACGAAGTGGGCGACGGCGAAAGGCTTCGGGTCGGCACGAGCCTCATCGGCGGCGATGCGAAGCGGCTGCATTTTTTTCACGAGATGTTCCATGCCGAGACTGGCCTGCGGGCCGCGGCTCAGGAATTATTGAGCCTGCACGTTGACCTCGCGACTCGCCGCACTGCGCCCTTTCCGCCGGATCGTCAGGCCGCCATCACCGCGCGGCTGCGGCCGGGTGCAGCCTTGCCGCAAGGCGCTGGCCGCCGCATCAGCATGCCAGGCGGCGCGCAGCCTTAACTTCCGCCAAACCTCGTCTCCATCTCGCGCCGCAGCCGGTAAGCAGGCGTGTTCTCATCGACACGGACATCTTGCCACGTGACGCACTGACCTTCCCGCACGTCGCGCCGCAAGGGCACACGATTGGCCAGTCCAATCGGCAGCCCGCCAATTTCCAGGCTCCGTCGTGCAGGCAGCAACTTGCCCCAGACCAAGGCCCCGCCTTCACCATCCAGCACCTCGCCAGCGCTGAGAGTACGCTTAGCGGTCGCCACTACGTCGCCTCGAAAGCCGCTCGGAACGCCAGTCGGCTCACCCCGCAAAACCGCCGAGAGGACCGAAACGTTGAGTTCCAGCCCGATCAGATGGAAGGGCCGGTAGAGCGCGCTGACCCGGCCAGAGGCGTCCGTAGCCACTCCATATTCGGCCAAGCAACGAGCGGCGTAATCAGAAGGAGCTTCAAAGACGACATACACGCCCCAGCGTAGGTCCCTGTCTACCGGGCTGCCGTCACGGCGAAGCGAGGACACCACCTCGACCTGCCCGCGGTCATGCAACGCACCCCCTTCCCGGTCGGACAGGACGGAGGCGAGATCATCGGTGCTGCAAGGCGGGAATTGAAGGCCATCCGGCGGTGGGGTCAGACCCGTTGCATTTGCGACTGCCGCCATTTCAATGGATGATTTCGTGCCATCGAGGAACGAATTGAACATTTGCGGGTTCATGCCGCCAGCGCGCGCGTCTTCTGGCGAGATCCCGTAGAAGCCCCAGACGGTCTCTGGGGTGGAGGCGTGATAGGCCGGCAGGTATTTCGTTCCCTTGCCCGCCGCGAGTACGGGAAAGCCGCAAGCCCGCGCCCAATCGACGAGCTCGACAATCAGCGCTGGCTGATCGCCATAAGCCAAGCTGTACACCACGCCGGCTCGCTCGGCTTGCTGGGCGAGCAACGGACCCGCCAGCACATCGGCTTCAACATTCACCATTATGATATGCTTGCCGGCCGCAATTGCCTGCTGGGCATGCATGAGCCCAGCCGCTGCGTCTCCGGTTGCCTCGATGACCACCTCTATAGCAGCATTGCCGAGCAGCTCGGCTGGATCGTTAGTGTAGCGTGTGGCGGCGATTCTCTCCTCGCTCCAGCCGACCGCCCGGCAGGCGACCTGGGCGCGCGTGGGTGAGAGATCAAGGATGATGGGAACTTCGAGGCCGGGTGTGAACGGGACCTGGGCCAGGAACATCGAGCCGAACTTTCCGGCCCCGATAAGGCCGGCCCGAACTGGTCTTCCAGCCTCGGCCCGGCGCTGCAAGAGCCGGTGCAAATTCATGAACCCTCCCTACCTCCACTACTGGTGACAGCAGTATCAATGCTGCATCAAATAAGCCAGCGCCACCAGCGCGACGATCAAGGCGTTATTGAACACATGGATCGCGAGCGAGGCGCGGATGCTGGCGCCGAAATGGCGCGCCAGGCCCAAGATGACCCCCGCTGGCAAAAGGAAAAGCGGACGGGAAGGGCTGTCGAGGGCGTGTACCCCAAGCCATAGCAAACTGGTGCAGAGGATAACCGCACCTGGCGCCCAAAACTGCCGCAGCGCGGTCCACAACCAGCCCCGGAAGAAACACTCTTCGGCAATTGGCGCGAGGACTACAACCAGCACACAGGTGGCGGTCTTGATCCCAATCCCCGCCCGCGCGATCTGCGCCGTTAGCTTGGTCAACCCGGTGCGAGGAACAGGAACAAACCCATACGCAGCCAGAATGACTAGGGCGCCGAGGGACCCGGCGAGCAGGAGGGCCAGAGCGGTGATCAGCCCTGGTCGCTCGATCCTAGTGTTCCCGAACCCGGCGGAGCGACTCCCTCCTCCTTCGATGCGGGCGCGATGTAGTGCCGCGAACAGAAGTATAAGTTGCAATGCGGCTCCGCCAAGGAGGGCCAGCATAACATCGCCCGGCATGCGCCAGGCAAGTCCCCCAGAAGCCGGGATAGCACTATTGTGTAATGAAACCGAGAGTGCAACCAGGAAAACCGAGGCGAAGGAACCCGCGATGGCGAGGCCAAGCCAGACTAGCGCAAGCAGGATTAAGCTTGCGGGGGACCTGACCCTGGCCGGCCGCGGAGCGGTGAGTACTGGCGATGCCTGGGGTTTCACATCAATTCGCAGGCACTAGAGCGCGATGGGTTGAGGCGGAATCGCCAGAAAGCGTGAATCGCGCTCTAAACCAAAATTCCTAGAGCGAGACCGTTTGAGGCAGACTCGCCGGAAACCCCGAACCGGCGCCCTGAAAGGAGCCCGAGCGCGATGGCTGCGGCCTACCCTCCGCTGGCCGGCCAGCGGCGTATCCTGGGGCCGCAAGCTAACCCGATTGCCGAGGTAGCCTGGGCTGCTCAACCACCCGCAGATAGGGCCGCAATGTCTGGAAACCTTGCGGAAAGCGCTGCCGCGCCTCTTCGTCCGATAGGCTCGGGGACACGATTACGGGCTTACCATCAGTCCAGTTGACCGGCGTGGAGACCTTGTACGCATCGGTAAGCTGTAAGGCGTCGATCACACGCAATATTTCATCGAAATTCCGCCCGGTACTTGGCGGATAGGTCAAGGTAAGGCGCACTTTCTTATCGGGATCGATCACAAACACAGTGCGCACTGTGACATTGGAGTCGGCGGCCGGATGCACCATCCCGTAAAGGTCAGAGACTTTGTGATCGGCATCGGCGATAATCGGAAAATTCACGGCATAACCTTGGGTCTCTTCGATATCCTTTTCCCAGCCCGCATGGCTATCGGGCGGATCGACCGAGAGCCCGATCACCTTCGCATTCCGCTTGTCCCATTCCGGTTTCAGCCGCGCGACTTCGGCGAGCTCTGTTGTGCAAACCGGCGTATAATCCCGCGGATGACTGAACAGAACGCCCCAGGAGTTACCAAGCCATTCGTGAAAATGAATTGGCCCCTCGGTGCTGTCCTGCACGAAATCAGGAGCTGTTTGCCCGAGTTGAATCGACATTGCTGTATTTCCTTCGTCCAGGTGTCCGGGTGCTACTGGCCGCTTCATATAGGATGGCAGATTAGATTGCCAAATAGCGGAAAACTTGGCATATCTTAGTCTACGAGAGGAACAGCCTTCTCCGCCTCATGCAGAGTGAAGGAGTTGCATTCCTAAAGCCAACCCTACTGAAAAGGGCCAGGGCTCTGCCCTGGACCCGTCATGCGTCGTGCGAAGAGCACGCTCCTCGCGTGACGAGCATGCTGTTCGCATGACGGGGCCGAAAGGTCCCCAGACCCCATCCCCTAAGTGATTGGATTGCAAAGGCTGTGCCTTTGCTGGGGTCCAGGGGCAAAGCCCCTGCCTTTCTTTCGTTGCGTTACGAACGGACCGACTTCAGCGTTTTTCCGCAGCCTGCTAGATTTGTTTTGCGAGCAGATTCACGCGATGTGGATCGCCTTCGGCGTTCCACCTGATCGCGATCTGCTCTAGTCGGAGCAGGTCCAATCTGCTACTCACACCCGCAGGTCAAAATCAATGAGGAACGTTCCATGCCTATAAGCCGCCGCTTGGTTTTAGCCGGCTCGGCCAGCTTACCCCTTTTTGCGACCAGCGGCGGCCGGGCAAGTGCCGCCGAGTTTACCTTCAAGCTGGCCAATAACACTCCTGTCGCGCATCCGATGAATGTCCGCCTGCAAGAGGCCGTGGAACGGATCAAACAGCAGACCGGCGGGCGCATGGAGCTTCAGGTTTTCCCGAACAACCAGCTCGGTTCGGATACGGACACGCTGTCGCAGCTTCGGTCCGGGGCGCTAGAGATGTTCATTCTTTCCGGCCTCATCCTTTCCACGCTGGTGCCGCAAGCAGCAATCAACGGGGTAGGTTTCGCGTTTAAGGATTATCCCGAGGTCTGGCGGGCGATGGACGGGAAGCTTGGTGCTTATGTGCGCGGGGAGATCGATAAGCGCGGCTTGGTTGGAATGGAAAAGATGTGGGACAATGGATTTCGCCAGATTACCAGCTCCACGCGCGAAATAAGAACTCCGGAAGACCTAAAGGGGTTCAAGGTCCGTGTCCCGGTCTCGCCCATGTGGACGAGCATGTTCCAGGCGTTCGGTGCTTCGCCGATAAGCATCAATTTCAGCGAACTCTATTCTGCTTTACAGACGAAAATCGCCGAAGGGCAAGAGAATCCGCTTACGCTCATTGAACTGTCGAAGCTGTACGAGGTGCAGAAATTCGTTTCGATGACCAGCCACATGTGGGATGGCTACTGGCTGCTCGCCAATAAACGGGCTTGGCAAGGCCTGCCCAAGGACCTTCAGGAGATTGTAGCGCGCGAGCTGAACCGCGCGGCAGAGGACGAGCGCGCTGACCTCGCAAAACTGAACGATTCGGTTGCGGGCGAGCTTAAATCACAAGGGCTTACTTTCATTGAGGTCGACCGGCCGAAATTCAGAGACGCCCTCAAGAAGGCCGGCTACTACGCAACCTGGAAGGAGAAGTTTGGCCCGCAGGCGTGGAGCATCCTCGAAGGCGATGTCGGGCCGCTGACTTAAGCGCAATAGCCTGAGGCGGAAGATACTGGCATCGTGGCCGCGTTTCGCATCTATAAGTATACTGCTTCAAGGGCCTGAGCGGATCCCTTCAGTGGCTGCCTCGCCGGCGAGCCTGCGTGCGTCCTCGGGCAATAGAAGACGCTGGGCGACCAGCCGTTCGGTGGCCGCCTGAAAGGCGCTGACGTAACTCTGCTTATCGGGATAGCGCTCTTCGAGCGAGAGGCGGGGATCGTGCGCGGCTTCTCGCTCTGCCCGGGTCGCGGCGAAGGGAATGAAACTTCCCTGCAGGTTGCACATCCCGTTCTCGAACCTGCCGCTCCGGCCGAGATTCCATCCAGTATAGGTGCCAATCGGCGTTTGCAGGAAGGCAGAACGGATGCCGCCAAGATCGTTGCCGTCAGCATCGACCTGCATCGTAAGGACACCATAGCCTGCGGTTCCAACACGTGGCGGCTCAATGCTGATTATGCCGCTGCTATTGCCCGGCCGGAAGAGTGGGCCGAAATCGAGCACATGCAATGGATTGTATACGCGCAAGGTGGAAAGCGGCGGCCGGGGCACTCCGCCGTAGTTGGTGGCCGGGATCGCCGGAAGCCTGACCTCATCGGGTGCGGCTAAGGTGCGATCGGCGATGTGCGGCACGGCGCTGGGCGGCGGCTCCTTGCCGGCGGTCAGCCATTCATTAAAGTCGCGCAGCAAAGCGCGCATGG
>JAFAHH010001008.1 GCA_019237355.1 Acetobacteraceae bacterium
GGTGTCGCCTCCCCAAAAGATATCGACACCGCGTGCAAGCTCGGGCTTGGCCATCCTGTTGGTCCCTTCGAGCTGATGGATGGCGTCACCAACAATCTTTCGCTGGACGTGCAGGAAATCCTCCACGCCAATTACGGCCCGCGCTTCTTGCCCCGGCCTCTGCTCAAGGCGATGGTCCGCGCTGGCTATAATGGACGCAAGTCCGGACGCGGCTGGTATCGATACAAGGACGGAAAACGGGTCGAGTAGCTGCCTACTTGCCCACAGCATTCGCGCCGGCTTGCGCGACCTGGGCATCTTGGGTGGATAGCCCGCCAGAAACCCCGATCGCGCCGATAACCTTGCCCTCGCTTTGGATCGGCAGGCCGCCTTCCAGCGGCAACACGCCGGGCACGCCCAGCCACCAAAGCCCAACCCCGCCCCTCGTCAGCGCATCCTGCATCACCCGCGAGGGCCGACGGAAATCGAGTGCGGTGCGCGCTTTGGCTTCAGCAATCCGGATCGAGCCAAGCTGCGTGTTATCCATCCTTTCGAAGGCAACAAGATTACCGCCGCTGTCGATCACGGCTATCGCCATTCCCAGGTCGTTTCGCTCGGCCTCGGTTTCTGCCCCGGCAATTGCTTGCTTGGCCTGTTTCAGCGTGATCGGGGGGCCATATTGCACCTTGGGTGGCGCTGCCGGCCCGGGGCTCGGCGGTGCCGCGGGCGTGGTTTGCTGGGCCAGAGCAGAGGCTCCGGCCAGCAAAGTAATCGCAATGGAGGCCAGTGAAACTTGGCGCATTGCCGGATCTCCTCAGCGCCGCAAGAACTCCGTAAGGTTCACGCTCCGCAGCGTTGCCGTCAAGAAGCCGGTGCCGGAATATCTCCCTGCGCTGCTTCGACCGCCCGGCGAGCGAACACCACGCTCAATTCACCCTTTTCTGCTGCGTCTTGCGCGACTGCATTGCCTTGCAACGCGCGCGCAGCAATACCTTCGAAGATCACCGCCAGGCGAAACATCGAAAAAGCCATATGAAACGGTCCGATCCCAGACGTGCGGCCGGCTTCGCGATAATAGTGGTCGAGGTATTCGGCCTCGCTCGGAATGCCGAGCTCGGTTAGGTCGCGTCCCCTTAAGCCGCCAAATTCGCTCGGAAAGGTTCGCCAGGCGATGCAATTATACGCCACGTCGGCGAGCGGGTGACCGAGGGTTGAGAGCTCCCAGTCGAGCACCCCGATCACCTGAAGCCGCTCCGGGTCGAACATGAGATTGCCGAGGCGGAAATCACCGTGGGCAATAGTGGTTTCGTCGCCTGGCGGGATATGTTGCGGCAGCCACTCGGTAAGCCAGTCGATTTCAGGAATGTCCCGGGTCTTCGAAAGCTGCCATTGCTTGGTCCATCGCGCGATCTGTCGGGCAAAGTAATTTCCAGGCTTGCCAAAGCCTTGCAGGCCCACCGCCTGCCAGTCGACCTTGTGCAACCGCGCCATCGTCTGGGCCATGGAAAGGTAGATGGCCCGGCGCTGGCCGGGTGCGTGGCCGGGCAGCGCGCACTCGGCGAATACCCGGCCCTCCAACCGCTCCATCACGTAGAAAGGTGTGCCGACGACATCCGGGCTCTCGTGAAAAAGGATCGTACGCGGCACCGGCACATCGGTCTCAGCCAGCGCGGTTAGGATCCGGTACTCCCGGTCGACCGCATGCGCCGAGGGCAAAATCTCGCCCGGCGGCTTCTTGCGCAGCACCAGCCGCCGATTGTCGTAAGAGACGAAAAATGTGGGGTTTGACTGGCCGCCCGAGACACGCTGCAGTCGCATCGCGCCGGCCAGCCCTGGCACCGCCTCACGCAGGAAGGCATCAAGCTTAGCCGGATCGAACTCGACCGCTGCGTCTTCTCTGGGCCTGGCTCCGCTCATCGTCTGCCCCCCTACTCAGCCCGGCTAATCTGTTGTGAGTTACCTTGCAAGCCCTGCTGCGGAGAACCTCCAAGACATGGATACCCAGATCGAGAGATCCAAGCCGGCATGTTCTCGCAAACCGCCGAGTCCATTTCCGGAGCGGAGGACATACCGGTTCCCAGGCTGGAACGTCTGGCTAACGTATTGACGCACCTGGCCGCGTTGGGGGGAAGCGCCATTTCCGCCACCCCCGGACTGACTGCCGAGCTGCTTAAAATCTGGGCCGGCACGTCGTCCGTCGAGCCCCAACCGGGCGATTGGCGGTTCCGCAACCCAGCCTGGGGCAGCAATCCCTTATACCGCCGCGTGGCACAATCCTATCTCGCATGGGCCGATGCGGTCACGCGATTGCCTGAGGCAATCGACGGCCAGGACTGGCGCGCCGTGGAACAGGCCCGCTTCCTGCTGGGTATCCTTACCACGGCCTTTGCCCCCACGAATTTCTTCTTGGGCAACCCGGCGGCGATCGAGCGCGCCTTCGAGACCGGCGGCCAAAGCATCCTAACCGGATTGAAGAGCTACCTGCACGACCTCGTGCACAATCGCGGCATGCCCGCGCAAGTCGATCTGGAACCGTTCCGGGTGGGTGAGAATATGGCGGCCACACCCGGAGCGGTTGTGTTCCGCAATGAAATCTGTGAGCTGTTGCAGTACCGGCCGACAACCCCTTCCGTGCGGTCCCAGCCGATGCTGGTCATTCCGCCCCCTATCGGCCGGTACTATTTCCTCGATCTTAGGCCCAAGCGCAGCTTCGTGGAATATGCGGTCAGCCGCGGCCTGCCGGTGTTCATGATTAGCTGGCGCAATGCCCGGCCGGAGGGTCGGGATTGGGATATGGACACTTATGGCGCCGCACTCATCGAGGCGCTCGACGCCGCGCACCAGATTTGCGGATCGCCGGATGCCAACGTGCTCGGCTTCTGCGCGGGCGGCATTTTGCTCTCCACCGTGCTCAATCATCTCGCGGCCCATAGAGATCGCCGGATTGGCGCGGTTTCGCTGGCAGTCACCTTGCTCGACTTCGACATGCCGGCAGCAATTGGCACATTCTCGCCCGGCACCATCATTTCTGTCGCGCAGTCCCGTTCTGCGAAAAAGGGAATTCTGCCGGCCCAGGATTTGGGGGCGGTATTCACCTGGCTCCGGCCGAATGATCTTGTCTGGAACTATTGGGTCAATAACTACTTGCTCGGCCAGAAGCCGCCCGCCATTGATCTGATGGCCTGGAACGCCGATGGCACCAACCTGCCGGCGGCACTCCACCGGCAATTCCTAGAGATCTTTGGAAAAAACCTGATATGCAAGCCCGGCCGTATGACGGTACTGGGCGCCCCGATTGATCTCGGCCGCATCAGATACGAAAATTACGTGATGGCCGCGATCTCGGACCATCTTACGCCCTGGAAGGGCTGTTACCGCGCGACCCAGCTTCTAACCGGCCCCAGCACGTTTGTGCTCAGCAATTCCGGCCATATCGCTGGGCTGGTGAATCCTCCGGGTAATCTCAAGGCCAAGTATTTCGCTGGGCCAGAACCCGGGCCCGACCCCGATCTCTGGCTCGCCCAGGCGAGCGAACGCAGCGGCACCTGGTGGGAGCACTGGGCGGATTGGGCCATCGCACGGTCAGGCGAGGAACGGCCCGCACCGGCCGAGCTCGGCAGCGCCCAGTACCAGCCGCTCGAGCCTGCCCCCGGCCGCTACGTCTTTAGCTGAGCCGCCGTGGCAGCCCCGATCATCAACCGGCAGGATCTGGATTTCCTGCTCTACGATTGGCTCGGCCTCGAGGCGTTGCTGGAGCGGGAGCGCTATGCCGGGCATGGGCGCGAAACCGTCAATGCCGTACTGGATCTCAGCGAGCGCCTCGCGGCCGAGAAGTTTCTGACTCATTACAAACGAGCCGACCAGGAGGAGCCGGAACTGAGGCCCGGCGGGGTACGCGTGTTGCCGGAAATAAAGGAAGCGGTTCGGGCCTATGCCGAGGCCGGATTACTAGCCGCCCCCTTCGATTCCGCGCTCGGCGGCATGCAGCTTCCCGAGCTCGTGCACACAGCCAGCATGGCGCATTTCATGGCCGCAAATATCGCGACCTCGGCGTACCCGATGCTGACGATCGGCAATGCCCGCCTGATCGCTAGTTTCGGAACCCAGGAGCAGATCGAGGGCTTTGCCCGGCCCGAGATCGAGGGCCGGATGCTTGGAACAATGTGCCTCTCCGAGCCGCAGGCCGGCTCCTCGCTTGCCGATATCCGCACCCGCGCCGTCCCCGAAGGGCAAGACCATCTGGGCCGGCGCTTTCGCCTCACCGGCAACAAAATGTGGATTTCCGCGGGCGATCACGACATCACCCCCAACATCGTGCATTTGGTTCTCGCCAAGGTTCCTGCCGAAGATGGAAGCCTCGTGCCCGGCACCAAGGGAATTTCGATCTTCATCGTCCCGAAGTTCCTGCCCGGACAGCCCGGCGAACCCGGCGAGCGCAACGATGTGGCCGTAGCCGGCCTCAACCACAAAATGGGCTATCGGGGCACGGTGAATTGCCTGTTTAATCTCGGCGAAGGCGCCCATCGCCCGGCCGGCCGCGCCGGCGCCGTGGGGTGGCTCGTTGGCGAGGTGGGGCAGGGGCTGCCGATCATGTTCCATATGATGAACGAGGCCCGGATCGCGGTGGGGCTGGGCGGCGCGATGCTTGGCTACCGGGGCTATTTGCTCTCCCTCCAATACGCCCGAGAGCGATGCCAAGGCCGGCCGTTATCAGGGCGCGGCAAGGACCCGAGCAGCCCACCCATACCGATCATCGAGCATTCCGATATACGGCGGATGATGCTGGCGCAGAAATCCTATGTGGAGGGTGCGCTGGCTCTGGTGCTGTTCTGCGCCCGTCTCCTTGATGAAGAAACCACCGCGGCGGATCCAGCCGCCCGGGAGGAAGCGAGCGCGTTGCTTGGATTGCTTACGCCGGTGGCCAAGACATGGCCCTCGGAATGGGGGCTCGCCGCCAATGATCTCGCAATCCAGATCCATGGGGGATACGGCTATACGCGGGATTTCCATGTGGAACAGCTCTATCGCGATAACCGGCTGAATCCGATCCATGAGGGCACCACTGGCATCCAGGCACTCGACCTGCTCGGCCGCAAGATCCTGCGCGACCGCGGGATTGCGCTTCGCCGGCTGGGCGAGCGGATTTCGGCAACGGTTAGGCGGGCGGAAACGGGGGCGGCACCGGCCGGGCGGGCCCGGCAGCTTGCAAGGTGCTGGGCCCGCATCGCCGATCTATGCGAGGCGTTGCTCACCACGAACGATGATGCCCGAGCCTTGGCCAACGCCACACCCTTCCTTTCCGCATTCGGGCACGCCGTAGTTGGCTGGCTGTGGCTGGATCAGGCTATCGCGGCCGAGTGTGCGTTGCGCGTAGCTGAGCCTGGTCGGGCCAATTTTTACAATGGAAAGCTTCGCGCTTGCCGCTTTTTCTTCGAGGCCGAGCTGCCCAGAATAGATACCTGGCTGGGGCCGGTCGCCGCCCTTAGCGATACCGCAGCCGCCATGCCGCCCGAACAATTCTAAGGTGACTCCGCACAATGCTTCCCCGTAGCGCCGATTACACGAGCTTGGTCCGTGAATTCCGGTGGCAAATTCCGGCGCGCTACAATATGGGGGTGGATGTATGCGACCGGCACGCCGATGGCAGCGGCCGGCCAGCGCTGATCTTTGTCGAGGAAAACGGTGCGGTTCGTAACTATAGTTTCGACGATCTCAAGCGGCTGAGCAATCAGTTCGCCAATGTGCTGATAACCCGAGGATTGCAGCGCGGCGACCGGATCGGCGTCCTGCTGCCGCAATCGCCGGAAACGGCAATCGCTCATGTCGCCGCCTTCAAGGCTGGGCTGATTTCCATCCCGCTCTTCGTTTTGTTTGCCGAGCAGGCGCTGGCGGTGCGGCTCGGCAATAGCGGCGCCCGCGCGCTCGTGACCGACCGGGCCGGCGCCGATAAACTCGCGGCAATCCGGGACCAGCTTCCTGACCTCGAGCACATCTACATTGTCGGCTCAGGCGGGACGGATGATTTTGGCGCGCTGCTCGCGCGTGCCTCGGATCGCTTCGTACCCGTTGATACCGCGGCCGATGATCCGGCCGTCATCATCTACACTTCCGGCACGACGGGCGCCCCCAAAGGCGCCCTGCACGCCCATCGCGTGCTTCTGGGCCACCTGCCCGGGGTAGAGCTGCCGCATAATTTTCTACCCCAGCCCGGCGACCGGCTATGGACCCCAGCCGACTGGGCCTGGATTGGTGGCTTGTTCGATGTATTGCTGCCGGGCTTGCATCACGGGGTTCCCGTGCTGGCGTACCGGGCCGCTAAATTTGACCCTGAGGCGGCATTCCAGCTCATGGCCAAGCACGAAATCCGCAATGCCTTCCTGCCGCCCACCGCGCTTCGGCTGATGCGTCAGGTACGCGATACGCGTCCGCCGGGTCTGGCTTTGCGCAGCGTGGGCAGCGGCGGTGAGAGCCTTGGGGCCGAGCTGCTCGAGTGGGGCCGCGCCGTCCTGGGGACCGACATCAACGAATTCTATGGCCAGACCGAATGCAATCTGACCATTTCCTCCTGTGCGGCGCTATTCCCGGTTTGCCCGGGGGCGATGGGAAAGGCGGTCCCGGGCCATGATGTCCGGATCGTCGATGAGTCCGGGATGGAGCTGCCGGTGGGCGCGGTCGGCAATATCGGGGTCCGGCGGCCCGATCCGGTGATGTTTCTTGGTTACTGGCGCAATGACCAGGCGACCCGGGCCAAATTCGCCGGAGATTTTCTGATAACAGGCGATCTGGGCCGGCAAGATGCGGAAGGCTACCTATGGTTCGTCGGCCGCACCGATGATGTGATCACCAGCGGCGGATACCGGATCGGACCCGGCGAGATCGAGGACTGCCTGGCCGGGCACCCGGCGGTCGCCATGGCGGCGGTGGTGGGCAAGCCCGACAAGCTGCGGACCGAGATTGTCAAGGCATGGGTGGTGCTGCGGCCGGGCCATTCGCCCTCGGATGCGCTCGCGCGCGAGATTCAGGATTTCGTTCGCACCCGGCTTGCCGCCCATGAATATCCCCGCGAGGTCGCGTTCATCGATCAGCTACCGATCACCACAACGGGCAAGGTGATGCGGCGCGAGCTGCGGGGGCGCCGATAGAGCGCGATGGCTTGAGGCGGAACTCGGGTTCCCAATTCGCGAGCACCGGGTCCCATTTTGCGCGCAAAATGGGGGCCCGGATTGGGGTCCCGATCGTCGGAAAGCCTGAATCGCGCTCTAAAAAACCAAACTCTGGAGCGGTTTCGAAATCAACCAAATGAAAGAAGTCGATTCCCGCTATGCCAGGCTGCGCCTTGCGCTTGCCGTCCTCATCAGCACGATCGGCTCGGTGGGCATGTGGTCGGTCGTCGTCGCCTTGCCCGCGGTCCAGGCGGAGTTTGGGGCGGCGCGGGGCGGCGCTTCCCTTCCCTACACGCTGGATATGCTGGGTTTCGGGGCGGGCGGAATCCTGCTGGGCCGGCTTTGGGACCGCTTCGGCATTGCCCTGCCCCTGGCAACCGGCGGGGCGGCGCTCGGCATCGGTTACGCGCTGTCGGGAATGGCGCACACTCTGTGGCAATTCGCGGCCTTGCACGGCCTGCTTATCGGTTTCGGCAGCTCAGCGGGGTTCGGGCCACTGATCGCCGACATATCGCTATGGTTCCGGAAACGGCGGGGCCTGGCGGTGTCGATCTGTGCATGCGGCAACTATTTGGCCGGCGCTATCTGGCCGCCGGTCGTCCAACATTTCATTCAGATGGACGGGTGGCGTCCGACGCAAATCGGCATTGGAGTGTTTTGCGCGATCACCCTCTTACCCTTAGCATTGGTAATGCGGCAAAAGCCGCGGGCCGAGCGCGGGGACATAGCCGAGCGCGGTTACGGGCAAGAACAGACCGCACTCGATCTCTCCCGGGTCACGCTCCAATCGCTTCTGATAATCGCCGGTTTTGCGTGCTGCATGGCGATGGCAATGCCGCAGGTGCATATCGTCGCTTATTGTGGCGATCTCGGCTACGGCCCGGCACGTGGCGCCCAGATGCTCTCCCTCATGCTGGGATTGGGTATGGTCAGCCGGATTGGCTCGGGCTGGATTGCCGACCGGATTGGCGGGATCGCGACCTTGCTGCTCGGTTCGGCGCTGCAGGGCCTAGCACTCGTGCTCTATCTTTTATTCAACGGGCTCACCTCTCTGTACATCGTTTCCGGCTTGTTCGGGTTATTCCAGGGCGGGATTGTGCCGAGCTACGCGATCATCGTCCGCGAATACTTCGTTGCAGCCGAGGCGGGAACCAGGATCGGCATCGTGATGATGGCGACCTTGATGGGGATGGCCGTGGGTGGCTGGATGGCCGGAGCGATCTTTGATTTTACCGGCTCGTACGAGGTCGCCTTTGCCAATGGCCTAGTCTGGAACTTGGTGAACGGGGCAATTGTCGTTTCCTTACTGTTGCGGCGGTATCGCAGCACCGCCCCCGCCTAAACCGTTTGCGCCGGCACGGCATGCGACAGAACGGGTACTCGGTCTGGTGCGCGCCTGGCTGCGGTTGACAGACATGCTGTTGGTCGCGATGGTATCCCCAACACGACAAAAAATTTGGAGGGAACCCATGTCAGTCTCGCGCAAGACTTGGCTGCTGAGTACGGCTGCCGCGATGGTTTGCGGCATTTGCCTGGCGCTGCCGAGCGGATCGACCCGCGCGGCCGGCCAAGGCTCAGAGAACCAGGTCACGCAAGCCCGGCTGCTTAATGCGGATCAGGAGCAGGGAAACTGGATCCTGCACCACAAGGATTACTCCGCGCATCGGTTCTCATCCCTCGATCAAATCAACCGCGACAATGTCAAGAATCTTAAGGTTGCGTGGACGATGGCGCTCGGCGGTGTCGAGGGGGGCGGGATCTGGACCCATGGCGGCCTTGAAGGCACCCCGATCGCCGAGAATGGGTTCCTCTATGTCACCGACGGCTGGGGTTCGGTCTATAAGATCGATGCGCATGGCGGGCGCGGCAAGCTGGTTTGGAAAATGGACCCCAAGACCGACCATGACTGGGCCGGCGCGGTGGCCTGCTGCGGGGTCGATAATCGCGGCGTGGCCTTGTGGGACAATATGGTCATCTCCCATTCGCTTGACGGCAGGCTGATCGCAACCAATAAAGATACGGGGCAGATCGCCTGGCAGCGGCAAATCGCCGATCCCGATAAGAGCGAGGTGATTACCGCTGCCCCGCTGATCGTGAAGGACATGGCGATCACCGGCGTGGCTGGAGCGGAATATGGCATTCGCGGATGGCTTGCCGCGACCGACCTCAAGACCCAAAAAGAAGTATGGCGCACTCACACCATTCCCGCCAAGGGTGAGCCCGGCAGCGATACCTGGAAGGATGACTATAACGCGGCGGCAAGCGGCGGTGGATCGACGTGGGTGACCGGCAGTTACGATTCGGCTACCAATACTATTGTCTGGGGCGTCGCCAATCCTGGGCCTGATTGGGATAACGCGTACCGGCCGGGCGACAATCTATATACCGACAGCTCGATCGGGCTGGACGCCGATACCGGCAAGATCAAGTGGCATTTCCAGCATACGCCGAACGACCCGTATGATTATGACAGCGTATCAGAGAACGTGCTGGTCGACGCCACAGTGGAAGGCAAGCCGCAAAAGCTCTCGCTTGAAGCCGACCGCAATGGGTTTGGCTATGCCGTCGATCGTAGCAACGGCAACTTCGTCTGGGCTGTTCCGTTCGTCAAGAAAGTAAC